>NZ_CEXWTU010000021.1:0-37762 GCF_982758155.1 Marinagarivorans sp.
GGCATGCGCCCCTTCGAGCGCCTTGCTGAGAAAGCAGGAGCCCTCGTCTAATTGGGCAAACTATTATTGCCTCGCCCCTAAAGCGGCTTGGGACACACATGCGGAAACAGATCTTCAACCTCTGTATCCAACAAGTCATTAACACGCGCAATATTTCGCTCTGGTACCGACGCGGTATCAGCACCGCTATCGACAATGGCCGTTAAGCTGGCTTCTCGTAGTAAATGAAGCATTGGGTGTGGAGAACGATTCGTTAAATTACCTCGATCACTCAATGCCGCCCCCTGAAATTGATATTCTGGGTGAAAACTAGCAACCTGAAAACGCCCTTCCCAACCAGAGCTAGCCAGCCATCCATCGACCATATCGACAATCGAAAGATAAAAATAAAAATCGTCAAAGCCTTCAGGTAACACAATAAGCGTAGTTTCTAGTGTGCCGGGGGAGCTACTGACCAGAAGCTCAACTTCACACTCCAACTTTTCAAGCAGGCTTTGCGCTTCCCCCTCATAGAAAACACTAAATCGGATACTGTTCGCCTTAAAAGGCTGATGCGCATACGGACACAAATTTAAACCTAACACAACACGCTCAAACCAATCACGTGTGCGCACAACAGCTTGTGCGCCCCGCTCTTTATTATCTAAAACTTCCACGAATACGCCACCGAATTACCCTCATCTTCATTCCAATCGACATGCTTCGCCATTACGGCTAAAAACACGCCTGAATGCTTAAATGTTTCCAACCAAATAACCACCTTTTGCCAAGACTGCCCTTTAAACCAGTCAGGCTCAACACTCGCAAACTGACGTACAAAAGGCGCAATAGCTAAATCTAAAAAACCGAGCTCTGTACCGCTCAAGAATGATGCACTACCCAAGCGATACTCCAGAGCTTGAATAAAGGCAGAAGCCTCACCCCGAGAATACTCCAAGGTGTACTCCAAGTGGCGATCCGAGTATTTGTAACGATCCAACCAGCATTTAAAGCGCGTATCATTTTCGCTAAGCAGCTCTTCATCATTTTCGCATAAAACACCAACAAGACCTTCACTCTGCCGATAAGCCCAACGCATAATATCAAGGCTCTCATCAATAACTTCACCACCAGGCAACACCATGACAGGTACCGTTCCCTTTGGTGATACTCCCAGCATTGCAGTAGGCTTCGCTTTCAAGCTCACCTCCCGCAACTCCACGGCACAACCGTTTACGGCTAGAGCTAACCGTGCACGCATCGCATAAGGGCAACGACGAAATGAATATAAAACCGGCAACACAGCAATAACCTTTCCTTCTAGGGGGGGATATTATGGCATAGCCTCAACTATCACTTAACGAAATAAAAAATGCCTTGCCGGTGCCAATAAAAAAGCCCTTATTGTGGATAACTTGTGGACGACAGGTACATATCTAGTGCTTAAATATTTTTTAACCACTACATGTTGTGTTTTAAAGTGTGGGTGACTATATTGAGCGCAACTGCAGCAAGAACACCGATTATTAAGCTTTGTGCAGGTGTTAGAGTCCACGCCTCCCAGCGCGGCACACTAAAGGCCGTGAAAAAACTTATACGTGACTTGCAATAAACGCAGACCCTCATCATTAGGCAATTACAGGATCACCCATTATGTTAAGTTGGGACGAGTACGGCGAAGACACAGCAACAGCAACCAAACCTGCACCACAGGTAAAGGCCCCCTCAAATACTGAAGCACAAGCTCCAGCACAGAAAGAAAGCCTCGATGCGGCGCCAACACCTAAAGGCGCACTTTCAGACAAGGTGCTTGAAGCTCAGCAAGCCATAGCAAACCTCGACCCAACACCAGGACTAGAAGAGCTAGAGCTCGGCGCCCAGCGAGTACAAGTTGATGACAAGCGTATGATCAACTGCCGAGCTGACCTTAACCAGCTCGTCCCCTTTAAATATGAGTGGGCATGGCAGAAATATCTTGATGGCTGCGCTAACCATTGGATGCCGCAAGAAATCAACATGACTCAAGATGTTGCCACCTGGAAGAGCAAAGACGGCCTAAGCGATGACGAGCGCCGCATTATTATGCGCTCACTCGGCTATTTTTCTACAGCAGACTCCCTTGTTGCCAACAATCTAGTGCTGGCGGTATACCGCCATATCACGTGCCCAGAAGCTCGACAATATTTACTGCGCCAGGCGTTCGAAGAAGCCATCCATACACATGCCTACCAGTATTGCATTGAGTCTTTAGGGATGGACGAAGGCGAAGTTTTCAACATGTATCGCGAAGTCCCCTGTGTTGCCAAAAAAGCGGCTTGGAGCATTGCTCACACTAGCGGCATTATCGACCCAACCTTCAAAACTGGCACCCCAGAAACAGATCAAGAACTGCTGCGTAACCTCATTGGTTTTTATGTCGTAACAGAAGGCATCTTTTTCTACTGTGGTTTCACACAAATCCTTTCGATGGGACGCCGCAACAAAATGACGGGCGTCGCTGAGCAATTCCAATACATTCTGCGCGACGAATCAATGCACCTGAACTTCGGCATTGACGTTATCAACCAGATTAAACTGGAAAACCCTCATTTATGGACAGAAGCCTTTGTTGAAGAAATCACACAAATGATTCTTGAAGGCACAGAGCTAGAAATCAATTACGCTCGCGATACAATGCCTCGCGGCGTGCTCGGCATGAACGCTAGCATCATGGAAGAATACCTCCACTTCATCGCCAACCGCCGACTTGCCCAACTTGGACTTCAAGAAGCCTACCCCGGCGCCCAAAACCCCTTCCCATGGATGAGTGAGATGATGGACTTGCGCAAAGAAAAGAACTTCTTTGAAACGCGTGTTATTGAATACCAAACAGGCGGCGCACTGAGCTGGGACTAACCTCATCCCAGCAAGACCCTTAGGGACGAGGCAATAATAGTTTGTCCAATTAGGCGAAGAGGGCCTGCAGGGAGGCAGGTTATTAGAATAACGCAGGGGCGGTTATCGATCGGCTTTCTTATCGAGGCGCTTAAAGGGGCGCATGCCTGGGCATGTAACGCTTTAAGCAACGAAGGTAAGGATGCCAATATCAAGCATTAGTGGATGAAATATTGCTTCCTCGTCCCTTACACTTAGTGAAATCACTCACGGCCGAACCATTCGGCCTTTTGGAGGATACATGAGCAACCGCAAGGCACCCGAGCGCCGCAACACTATCGACACAAGGCAAGACAGCAGCGACCTCAACATGGCCATAACAGAATTGCATCAAACCATCGTGCGACTCAACAAAGCCATTGACCGTGTTAAGCCCGATACAAAGCACTCAAATACGCTAATGGATACGCGAGACGCCATAAACGCCGCACTCGAAGAGCCCTCCGACGAGCCATGCCTTGCCAATCTTAATGTCCCCAAAATCTTCCATTAGATAGCTTCTTTTGAGCGCCAGCAGGCTGCCGCTTGCTCGGCGCAAATCCTATTTGCGACAAAAAAACAGCAAAACAGTAAAACCTTTCTATACTGGGTTAAGGTAAATGTCACTACAAGGACCACCTAACCATGACTCGAGCCCTAGTTGTCGACCAAAATACAGAGCGCGCCAAGAATACAGAATTTTACCTTCAGCAAGAAGGCTATAAGGCTGCTATAACAAAACCAGGCAAGTCATGCAAAGCCAATTGCGACGCCCTGCTTCCAGACATTATTCTGCTGACCGTTGATAACTGGCAAGACCAAACAATAAATACCTTAATCGAACTTAAATCGGCCACCAAAACAAAGTCCGTTCCTGTTTTAGTCATTGCATCCTGCTCAGACCCAAAAACACTAATATACAGCCTTGACTTAGGCGCCCACGAATGTGTTCTCGAGCCTGCCGACCCACAAGTGCTAGCAGCGCGCATACGCTCAGTATTGGCCATTAGTGAACGACAGAAAAAATTAGAACTCGCAAACTCAGAGCTTGCACAGCTCGCATCCACCGACGCACTCACACACGTATACAATCGGCGTCATTTCTTCACTCAAAGCCACGCCGAGTTTGCACGCGCAAAGCGCTATAGTCGCGGATTGTCTGTAATCATGCTGGACATTGATGACTTCAAATTAGTCAATGATCGATATGGTCACGCAGCCGGAGATATGGCACTCGTCAGCCTTGCGGAATGCTGCCGAAGTATTGTCCGCGAATCCGATATTGTAGGGCGACTAGGCGGCGAAGAGTTTGCCGTGTGCTGCCCAGAAGCAGACCTTATTGGAGCCAAAGCTATTGCCGAGCGCATACGCAAGCAATGCGAGCAAACCCTACTCAAATACCAAGAACACTCTTTTTGCATAACGGTCAGCCTAGGCGTTACTCAACTCGCTGAAGGCGATGGCAGTCTTGAGCACGTAATGCATCGTGCCGACAGACTTTTATACAACGCAAAAGATCAAGGCCGAAACTGCGCTATCGCCTGTTAGCAGCACCAGATAAAAAGAAATGTGCAATCGAGCGAACGTACGAGCGCCTAGCGTGAAATAACAAAAAGGGAATAAAAAAGGCGGCCTAGTTTGGCCGCCAAAAAGTGCAGAGTTACACTTGCTATCAAAGGAGAAACACTCCTTGAGCCGTATTTACACACCAACAGATGCCTAACCACAGCTCCCCACGCACCAGCCGTATTCACTACTGATACGTACTCGGGTCCGATTTCGCACCGCGATCACAGGGAAAGTGACTCGCACCAATATTAAGCAAAGGTGCACCGCGCTGCGTGAATGTTGCAAACAACATAAAAGACAAGAATCTAAAAGCACAATTCAGACCAACTACAAAAAATATATAAATGTGTTAAAAATCAGTTAATTGAGATGCTTTGACAAAAACAGATACGCAAGTAAGGCACCACATAGAGTCACAACAAAATCTATAAGCACCAAAAAAACACTCACGCATCAAAAAACAGCGGTGCATGCACACACAGAAAACAAAGGAAGCACCAAATTGAAGCAATATGTTATTAATTAACGTATTGCGTGACTAAAAGAAGCCTAGACGCAATAATAGCGGCATGACTACCCCTCCCCTCACAGACCCTTTCGGTCGCGACATAAGCTACCTTCGATTATCAGTAACTGATCGCTGCGATTTTCGCTGTACTTACTGCATGGCAGAAGAAATGACCTTTGCGCCCCGCAACCAGCTTCTCAGTCTTGAAGAAATGGCTTTTATTGCCAAGACTTTTGCAAGCCTGGGAACCCGGCGCATTAGAATTACCGGAGGGGAACCTCTTATTCGTAGAGACCTACCTAAATTATTGCGCGATATCACTCACGACAATCAATTAGAAGACCTCGCAATAACCACCAACGGAAGCCACCTAGCCCAGTATGCAGCAGAACTTAAAGAAGCTGGCGTTAATAGAATTAACGTAAGCCTCGACACACTGAAGCCAAGACGCTTTAAAGAACTTACGCGAACAGGTAATTTAAGTAAGGTGCTTGAAGGGATCGCAACGGCGAAACAGTTTGATTTCGATAAAATAAAACTCAACACTGTTGCGTTACGAGGATTTAACGACGGAGAAATAACCGATTTGGTTAATTTCGCCGTCGAACATGCACTCGACATCAGTTTTATTGAAGAAATGCCACTCGGTGAGATAACGGCTCATAACAGGAAGGATGCCTTTTTATCCAGCCTAGAAATAAAGACAATCATCAGTGAGCGCTATAACCTCAAAGAAAGCCAAGCAACCACCGGAGGCCCCTCGCGATATTCGTCAATCGAGGGGAGTAATAGCAAAGTTGGCTTTATTTCACCGCACAGCAATAATTTTTGCAGCACCTGCAATCGCGTTCGCCTCACGGCAGAAGGGCGATTACTCCTATGCCTAGGCAATGAACACAGCATCGATCTGCGGGCTACGGTCAGAAAACACCCGTTTGACACCGCAGCGCTAACCGCAACGATCGAAGAAGGCTTGCTATTAAAACCCGAAAAACATCACTTTGACCTGGATGCCCCCCCTCAAATAATCCGCTTTATGAATACTACCGGCGGCTAATCAATCAACCCCGGCACAAAAAACCTCGCGCCCCAATATTTCACACCCAGTCACTGGCAACAGCCGTATATGTTAGCCACACTTAAGCAAGCAGCAGTACTGCGCACCATTAAGATACCCCACTCGTATTCACTGAGCCACTGACGGACAGTGCGGCGCTAAGGAGCTGTGCCTTATCAAACAGTATACCGCGGAGGAAGCATGACCCTTAGCCAGAAAATATTAAGTACCGCACTCGGCGCTATCGCTCTTAGCGTTACTCTTTCGGTATTGGGTGCCGGTTACTTACACTACTCCACGCTAAACAATGATCTAGATTTTAGCGAAAAAGCATCGTCAGCATCAATCACCAAGCTTGGCACATCACTAACAACAACGACCAGTCAAGCCATCGCTACACTCATTCACTCACAAGACATAGATAGCATTCGCGCCATTATCGCTTCGACGGTAAAGCTCAATAGCCATATCACTTATGGCGCCTACCTTGATGAAGATTTGGTTCCATGGGCTATAGCAACCCCGACCAACCCCCAAGGGATACCCGAGTCACTTGACTCACTGGCCGATGAAAACAGCCTGTGGGGCAGCGAACTTCAAGCCGCCAGTTCACTTAAAACACATATAAACCAACGAGCCGTTACACTTTTTGCTAGCCCGGTGGTAATCGACCGTGAATTCAGAGGCGCCGTCTACTTCGCTACTCTAGACCAGCCCACCCAAGCACTCACAACTCCAGCCAACAAACTTTTTGGCGTGTCCACTATTTTTATCATAATGCTGCTGATCATTGCCATAACGTGTACCCTCTTCATCCGCCGCTTTATCAGTCACTACACACACCCAGTAGAGGACATTAAAGCCTCGATTAATAAAGCACTTTCAACAAAAACACTGATCGAAATCATCAGCAACGATAAATCATCTCAACTCATTAAGACCTACAACGTATTAGCCGAGCAACTCAACAGCGACACTCGAGACCATCAGCTACTCACGCAGGCAAGCATTGAGCTGTCAGAAACCACAACCCTATCGGCCGCCGCTATCACGGCAGCAAAAACACTCTATAAATGCACAGAAGCTTCGATCATCAGCGTGCTAGCTAAAGGCGCAGCCAATGAACAGCATATTTACTTGCTTGAAAATGGTCGTCACCATAATGACGAAATCCTAGAAAAGACAGCCCGAATCAATGCAGAGCTAGACGCCCTAATAGAGCGAGCATTAGTCACCTACGCACAGCAAGCCAGCCAAGCCCCGCTCCAAACTGCCGACGTCCTTTGCAACCAACAAGTGAGTGTAGTGGTTCTCTCGATAGGTCGTAGCGATAACAGGGCTGGGCATATATTGATAATCAATCAATCTAAAGACCAGAATTTACAAGCACCTCCCCTATCAGATTATTTTACCAAACACCTTAGCCAACTTTTAGCCGTGACAATTACAAGAATCAATACGCATAACATGAACAAAGATAAAATCAGCAGGCTCGCGCAAGACAATCAGGAAGCTGTACGACTTCTGAGTAAAAGAAAGGATGACATCGACAACCTTATGAAAAACCTGCAGGAAGGAATGTTGATTATCAATGAAGACGGCACTATTGATGGTCAACACTCCCAAAAACTAGAACAGATTTTAAATATCAAAAACGTTGCAGGAAAACACTATAAAGAGGTGCTGTTTGTAAACAGCGGGCTATCATCTTCAGAGATTGATCGGATTATGTGTACCATCGATGCAACCCTGGGCAGCCAAGAAGTCATGTATGCTTTTAACAGCCATTTACTCTGTGAAGAAATCAGCATTATTGACCCTAACGGAAATAATAAACGGCTACAAAGCCAATGGAGCCCCATCATAGAGCAAGGCATTATTACTAAACTTATGCTGACTCTCTCAGACGCCACACACCAAGACGCTTTAGAGCGCACCACTCGCGCACAAAAAGAAGAGCTTGTTCTTGTGGGGCAAGTATTAAAAGTCAACGCGCAAAAGTTTGAAGAACTTATGCACTACGCGAAAACAACTTTAAACCGAAATGTCAAGCTAATACGCAACCATGAACGTTGCGGAACGCTGGACTTTGACGCACTGTTCCGCAATACACATAACATTAAAAAAGAAGCTCGCGCACAGGGTTTAACCCACCTCACCGATAGCCTTCACACAATTGAGGCCAGATACGATGAAATACGTAAACAACTACAAGCTGACTGGCGAGTCGCGGATCTGCTCTCAGACTTACAAATCATCACAACCAAAATTGAACGTTACAAACACATCAACCATGACATATTAAAACGCACCGATCACGCTGCTCCCCCTAGTATCAATAAAGAACAGCTATACACGATTGCTTCTGAGTTGAAAAATTTAAAGCCAGCAATCTCAAGCCGAAGCGGCTTAACGAGCCTCGCAACAATAGAAAGCATCCTGCTAGACGCGACTACACTCGACATTGCTCACCTAGCCCACAAACGCCTAGAAGCTTTAGCCGAGGTGGCAGGACCACTCGGCAAACCAAGCCCCTCCATTAGTGTTCAGCCCAACGATTTCAGAATTCACAACAAGATAAAGGCGCCCATAACCGATGTTTTCGACAAAATTCTTAGGAATTGTATTTATCACAGCCTTGAGGCGACTATAGATCGACAAAAAATCAACAAAAACGAAGAAGGGCTCATCAAGTTCAACCTGAGCGAAAAAGCCGGCAACCTCATTATTCGCATTACGGATGACGGCAAAGGTTTAAACATGAAGAGATTGGCTGAAAAAGGGGTCAACAATGGCCAAATAACGCCAACTGAAGCAAAAAACCTCAGCAAGGTCGCCGAGCTCCTATTCAATAAAAGCGTCTACACTCCCAGCTCGCCATCAATCGACAGCGGCTATAGGTACGGCATTGCACAGATTAAAGACACGCTAACTGAACTAGGAGGCAATGTGAGCATAGAGGTTGTAAGCCCCTATCTAAATGATTACTGCGAAGTGGCTATAGAGCTCAGCCTGCCGGCCAACCTTTATATGAGAGCCAGCGAGCAGGCCAACCCAATAAACACTGTAGCCAGTAGTTTATAAAAGTAGCCGAAGACACCTAATTCGCAGGCACCTTCGACCCTGACGCGCTAAATTTTATAACCAACTTCTTCGTGCAAGCTAATATCCAGACCTTGCGCTTCATCTTCGGCACTAACACGAATACCGCCAGTCAGTACGCCGGTTAATTTCACCAAAACAAATGTCACAACCGCTGTATAAGTGGCCGTACTCAAAACTCCAATAAATTGCACACCAAACTGCTCAGTAATAGAGACATTATCACCACCGAAACCTAAACCAGAAAATATTCCAAGCTCAGTTGATGCAAAAATGCCTACCAGTAACGTGCCCAATATGCCGCCAACGCCGTGAACAGGGAAAACATCCAATGAATCATCGATTTTCAGGCCGCGCTTAATCCAATGGGTGGCAATAAAGCACACCACACCTGCCGTTAAACCAATCACGATAGCCGCCGCAGGCCCAACAGAACCCGATGCAGGTGTAATGGTACCCAAACCAGCAACCATTCCCGTCACAATACCCAACGCACTTGGCTTACCAAACTTTTTCCATTCAATAACCATCCAGGCTAAAGCACCAGCAGCAGCCGATAAATGCGTGACTAACATAGCCATCGCCGCCGCGCCGCCGGCAGCAAGTGCGCTACCACCATTAAAACCAAACCAACCAACCCAGAGCATGCCAGCACCAGTGACGGTCATTGTCATATTATGTGGAGGCATGGGAGTTTGAGGAAAACCTCTGCGGTTACCAATCATCAACGCGACCACCAATGCTGCAACACCGGCAGTAATATGCACAACAGTGCCGCCAGCAAAGTCCAGCAAACCAAGGTTAGCCAGCCAACCGCCGCCCCATACCCAATGACAAATTGGGACATAAACGGCCAACAACCACAAAGCACTGAAAATTAATACAGAAGAGAACTTCATGCGCTCGGCAAAAGCACCCACGATTAACGCAGGTGTAATCACTGCAAACGTCATCTGGAATAGAGCAAACAAAGGCTCAGGGATATCGCCAGATAATGACTCAGTACCCATACCAGAAAACATCACGCGGCTAAAGCCACCAATAAAGTCATTACCCTCAGTAAACGCTAAGCTATAACCCAGCACCAGCCATAAGATTGATGCGATGCAGGCAATAGCAAAGCACTGCATAAGAATAGAGAGCACGTTTTTGGAGCGAACAAGGCCAGCATAAAACAATGATAACCCTGGCAGAGTCATAAATAAGACTAAAGCGGTAGCCGTTAATATCCATGCAGTATTGCCGCCATTAAGGCCTTCCTGTGCAAATACAGGACTACTGCAGACTAATAAAGCAAGAGCGCTAATTATAAATTTCATGGGGATTCCCGATAGCAAGTGTCATTATTATTACGCCTCTTAGTGAGCGCGATAAGCGGTAGTCACTTTAACTTCAACTCCTTGAAGTATCATTAAGTGCACCACAAAAATCCGTAAGGGTGTGCATTCTACACAATGCAGCCTATTTTGGTGCAATACGATACCCGAAGATTGATACCGTTAATAGATATGCCTAAGGCGAAGACTAAATGCGCCCCCCCTCTTTCAATTTATGAATGGCATCGCGTAAAGAGCCAGCCTTCTCGAATTCCAAATTTTTCGCCGCTTCAAACATTTGCCTTTCAAGCTCAGCCACCTGAACCCAGACATCCTTACCCTTTAGTTCATCCGATAAATAAGTTGCGGCAGACTCTGCAATAGCCTTGCGTTTACCCACCTTGGCACCAGGAATACGCGCGCCATCAAGAATGTCTGTGACGCGCTTTTTGATACCTCTCGGTGTTATGCCATGCTCTAGGTTATAGGCTACCTGCACGGCACGTCGACGATCCGTTTCATCGATTGCACGGCGCATAGAGCCCGTCACTTTATCGGCATAAAGAATACAGCGGCCATTAACATTTCGCGCTGCACGCCCAATGGTTTGAACTAAGGACGTCTCTGAGCGTAAAAAACCCTCTTTGTCGGCATCAAAAATTGCAACCAGCGAGACCTCTGGCATATCAAGACCTTCACGTAATAAGTTAATACCGACCAAGACATCAAATTCACCGGCTCTTAAGTCACGGATAATTTCAACACGCTCAACAGTATCGATGTCGGAATGAAGATAGCGAATACGGACGCCCTGCTCCTGTAAAAAGTCCGTTAAGTCTTCCGCCATACGCTTGGTCAAAACGGTAATCAGCACCCGTTCATCTTTTTTGACGACCTTGTGAATTTCGCTCAAACAATCATCAACCTGAGTACCTGCTGGTCGGATCTCAATATTAGGATCGACCAACCCTGTCGGTCGCACAACCTGCTCCACCACCGCACCAGCATGCTCTTTTTCATATTTACTGGGCGTCGCCGAAACAAAAATCATTTGAGGAGCCGCGCTCTCCCATTCGTCAAAACGCATAGGGCGATTATCTAATGCCGAGGGCATACGAAAGCCATATTCAACCAGCGTTTCTTTTCGTGAGCGATCGCCTTTATACATGGCCCCAATTTGCGGCACAGTGACATGCGACTCATCAATGACCAGCAACGCGTCATCGGGGAGATAATCAAAAAGCGTGGGTGGCGGCAAACCAGGTTCGCGGCCCGACAAATAACGTGAGTAGTTTTCAATGCCGTTGCAATAGCCTAGCTCTTGCATCATCTCAACGTCATAACGTACCCGTTGCTCGATACGCTGAGCTTCAACCAATTTATCGTTGCTGCGCAAATACGCCAGCCGAACATCAAGCTCCGCTTTAATATGATCGATTGCGTCGACAATCCGCTCGCGTGGCGTCACGTAATGACTTTTGGGATAAAGCGTATAACGAGCGACTTTCTGCTGGACATGCCCCGTTAAAGGGTCGAATAACATGATTGATTCAATACAATCATCAAACAACTCAATGCGTAGTGCTAAATCTTCGCTATCGGCTGGAAATACGTCAATGATATCCCCGCGCACGCGGTAGGTCGCACGATGAAAGTCAATGTCATTACGGGTGTACTGTAATTCAGCTAATCGTACTAACAAATCACGCTGATCCATTGCGTCGCCGCGCACCAAATGGATCACCATCTTTAAATAAGCTTCAGGGTCGCCCAAACCATAAATAGCTGAAACCGTCGCGACAACAATGGAATCCTTTCGCTCTAGAAGCGCCTTAGTTGCACTCAGGCGCATTTGCTCTATATGCTCATTAACTGAAGCATCTTTTTCAATAAACGTATCGGAGCTAGGAACATAAGCTTCAGGCTGATAATAGTCATAATACGAAACAAAGTACTCCACCGAGTTATTCGGAAAGAATTCTTTAAACTCGCTATAAAGCTGGGCAGCCAAGGTTTTATTGTGCGCCATCACCATAGTGGGACGCTGAAGCTTTTGAATAACGTTAGCAATGGTAAAGGTTTTACCCGACCCCGTTACGCCCAGCAATGTTTGGTGAGCTAAGCCCGCCTCCAGACCATCAACCAAAGCCTCAATCGCTTTTGGCTGATCCCCAGCAGGCTTAAAGGCCCCCTTCAGATCAAAAGCTTTCATTGTTTTTTCTTCACCATGAAATTAAGACACCCAAACATTTAACAGTTAGCGCTTATGCGTTATTGCATAGCATTGATGAATTTTCGTATTTCTAGAAAAATCGACATCAATGCTTTCTGTCGTAATGTTTTCGACATTAAAACGCTCTAAATCACTCTCTTCCAATTTAAAACTACGAAGATTATTAGAGAAGTAAAGCGTACCCGCCGGCAGCAAAACATCCATGCAACGCTTAATCAGCGCAACATGGTCGCGCTGTATATCAAGCACATCATCCATACGCTTAGAATTAGAGAAGCTAGGTGGATCTAACATAATCACATCAAAACCCTCGCGGCAACTGGCGAGATATTTGATGGCATCCATTTGAACCAGCAGGTGACTCTCTTCGCTAATACGGTTGAGCTCATAATTACGCTTAGCCCATGCCAAATAGGTGTTGCTCATATCAACGCTAACCGTTCTTTTCGCACCACCTAAAGCCGCATGAACACTCGCCGAAGCGGTATAACAAAAAAGATTTAAAAATGATTTACCAAAGACTTCTTCAGCAATTTTTAAGCGCAGCGGACGATGATCTAAAAACAAACCCGTATCGATATATTTATATAAATTAACCCAAAAACTAGCATGTCCTTCTGTCACTTTTATATCAGGGTTGTCCGCCAGGGCATATTTTTCATACTGGCGGTCGCCTTTATTGCGCTCGCGCGTTTTAACGGCGATTTCATCGGGCAGTTTTTCAAACACACTGCAAACCGCAGACTGTATTTCATTAAAACGCGCTTTAGCCGCATTAGGTTTTATCGTCTTAGGGGCAGCATATTCCTGCAGATGAACCTCACCAGCATAGATGTCAATGGCTGCTGAATATTCAGGCATATCGGCATCATAAATGCGGTAACACGTATTACCCGTTTTCTTGAGCCAAGGTTTAAGCGCCTTAATATTTTTTCGCAATCGATTCGCAACCATCTGTGCGCCATCAGTTAGCTTCAAATTAATCGGCCGCTCACTCGTCGCCTCCCCCTTTCTTAGGGTTGCCTCTGAAGCCGCTAAAAGTTTAAATTGTTGGAGCTCACAAGGAATAGCGCCATTAAATAATTTGTTCTTTTTACTGGCCCGCATTCGCATATGCTGAGCAAGCTCAGGATTACCGGTAAAGACACCCAGCGTCCAGCCCGAAAAGTATTCTTTTGCCACCTGAGCCATTTGTAAATAAGTGCCTTTAAGATCCTCTACCTCACCTAAACGCTCACCATACGGAGGGTTGGTCACTATCAGGCCGATAGGCCATTCTGATGCGCAGCGCAATTGCGATAGCGCATTATGTTCAACAAACACCTTGCCTTTTAGGCTGGCGCGCTGAATATTATTATTCGCCGAGCGCAATACTGGCGGGTGCTTATCGAAACCATAAATAGGCGGGAGTGGTTTGTCGGCAGCACTTACAAGCTTCTCTTTCGCCGCCTGATATTGCTCCTGCCAGATGCCGCTGTCATGCACACTCAAGTTTTCAAAAGCCCAATGCTCACGATAAACACCCGGCGGGACGTCTAAGGCCATCAATGCAGCCTCGGTTAAGAAAGTCCCAGAGCCACACATTGGGTCAATCAAACTGCCTCCAGCAGCGGCTACGGCGGGCCAGCCCATGCGCAACAAAATGGCCGCGGCGAGATTTTCCTTCAGTGGCGCTGCGCCCTGCTCTTGGCGATAACCTCGCTGGTGCAAGCTACCCCCAGCGAAATCCAGTGCAATAGTGACTTCACCACGATTTAAGCGCACATTAAATCGAATATCCGGGGATTCCTTGTCAACGTTCGGACGCTCAAAACCCGCTTCACGCCAATAATCAACAATTGCATCTTTAACCCTTAACGCACCAAACTGAGTGTTATTGATTGCTCGATTACTGCCACTAAAATCAACAGCAAAACTGGACTCAGGCCGGCAGATGGAGCGCCAATCAACAGCTTTTGCGGCGCCATAAAGATCATCGCCAGTCTCAATTAACGCCTTGCTAACGCTCCACAAAACGCGGTTAGCCAAACGCGAATGTAAAACCGCTCGGTAGGCAAACGCTAAATCGCCACCGCAAGAAACACCGGCAATGGTTTGCTTGCAATCATCAGCGCCTAAGCTTTGCATTTCATCTAATAATAAGTCTTCAAAGCCCTTTGGGCAGGTCACAAAAAATTGCATAACGTTCTCTAATTGAATCTCTAATTTAAATAACTTTTAACTGAACTTTTAACTGAACTTTTAATTGAACTTTTTTGGCACACAATGTACGCAAATACCGCACGCCTGCTTATAACCTTAATCACTTAAAAACAGGCCTATTAGAAAAAAATAGTTGTTCACAGTTATAAGAAAATTTGCTCTACTGGTTGTCCGCTAACGCAGCGGCTCGTTTGTCATATTGATGTCATCTGGGCGTGTTAGGCCACTCCGAGAGCGCAATATAACAAACAGATCTTTAACCTTGATGTGAAAGACCTGGTATTGGAATCACCCCTCCACCTTTTGGCGGAGATCGCAGCAAGCGAAAGGCAACTTCGGGATAACCCCCGCCTCTTGCGCTGAGTTGACGATACATAAACACAAACAATGTGCGCAGTGTAACGGCAACTATTGTAATGGCAATCGGTGATGACAGTTATAGCAAAAAACACTAGCGAGGTATCGCCTACTTATGAAAACACAGAAAAGAAGCCAAATTAATCGCGCACAATCCAAAGGCTATCAAGCAGGAGCCTCTGGCAAATCTTGGAATAACTGCCCATTTGAAATAGGCAGTGCAAGAGAAAGCTGGATGGCTGGCTGGCGCGATGGTAGAGAAGACAACTGGAACGGCTTCGGACCCGCGGCACAGGCGCAACGCCTTAGCAATATGTAGGCAGCCAAAGCTGACCTATCGTTAAATTTGATGTTTTCACTCATAGCGTAGAGGTAAATTTTAACCCACGCCTTCGTTAATAGCGTAGCTAACGTCGGCCCAAAAAAATCGAAATGAGCCAATAAGCAAACTCATTTTATACATATAAACGGAAAAGCTTGTGACGACGCCATTAACCTACATTCGCAGGATAAGCGCGACAAGCTCTTCTAACCAAGTAGCAAACTGCAGGATAGAGAGAAAGAAAGACCAAGCTTTATTCGCAATACAGCTCTAACTGACGACCTGTATTATCAAATTGACGCCACACTAAAATGAGGCTACGCAGTAAAGAAGTACAGTCAGTAAAAATAGGCTTCCGCCGCCCCCCAGCCACTATAAAGAGTGGCAGCCCCTAAGGTTTATATGGCCTAGGGGCTTTTTTTTAACTTCACATTAGGGGTTTGCACACACTAGCAATCACCACCCACTCACTCAGCCATTAGCATTTCAATCTCGTTAATTTCTTTTGGCACGCCGCTGGTCAACACCTCACAACCATCTAAAGTAACAACCACATCATCCTCAATGCGAATACCAATACCCCGCCAGCAAGCATCAACAGTTTCATCATCCGCCTGTACATATAACCCAGGCTCCACGGTCATTGCCATACCCGGCTCAAGCTCACGCCACTGCCCATCAACTTTGTAAGCGCCAACATCATGAACATCCATTCCCAACCAATGCCCAACACGATGCATATAAAAGCGCTTGTAATCATTACCAGCAATTAAAGTAGCGACATCACCTTTGAGCAACCCAAGTTCAACCAAACCTTCAGTGATCACCCGAACAGACTCCTCATGAGGCTCGTTCCATTTACAACCAGGAGCGATGACATCTATCGCGGCATATTGCGCCTTCAACACCAGCGCGTAAAGCGCAGCCTGCTCAGCTGAAAATTTCCCACTAACGGGAAAAGTCCGTGTGATGTCGGCTGCGTAAAAATCAAGCTCACAACCTGCATCAATCAATACTAAGTCGTCATCTCGAAGCAAAGCCTTATTTTCAGTGTAATGAAGCACACAAGCATTACTCCCTCCGCCAACTATCGTATTGTAAGCAGCGCTTCGGGCACCAGACATCGCAAACGTATGCATGATGTCAGCTTCAAGCTGATACTCATAAAGCCCTGCACGACAGGCTTTCATTGCGCGTACATGCGCCTTAGCCGCAAGTTCACACGATGCTCGCATCATTACAATTTCCGGCTCGGTTTTAATTAACCTTAATTGATGAACCAAAGGATTAACATCGCAGAGCGTCGACGGCGCCTTCGCACCAGTCCTAGCTTTTGATCGCACAGTATTCAGCCACGACATAACCTCAGCATCAAAATTGTCACCAGCAGCCAGCGGATAGTAAACGCTATCCGCACCATCCAGCAGCCCAGGCAATAATTCAGCAGCATGATCAATAGTGAATGCTTCATCCGCACCAAATTCAGCCACCGCACCCTCAGGGCCGGCCATTAAGCCTTCCCAAATTTCTTTTTCTCGGTTGCGCTCGCGACAACAAATAATAAATTCGCCCTCAGCACGACCGGGAGCCAGCACCAATAATGCCTGCGGCTCATTAAAGCCAGACAAATAGTAGAAATCACTCTCCTGGCGAAAATGATAATCAGTATCGCGACTTCGCATTTTAACGCTTGCCGCTGGAAAAACAGCAATGCTATTTGGAGCCATCAGCGCCATTAACTTTTGGCGTCGCAAGGCAAATATCTCAGCTAATAAACTCATAATGTCACTCCATTTATTCCTATTGCTAAAGCCAACCAATCACGCATGCATCAATGTAATTGCGCGCTACCCTCAGCATCTTCAGCCGCTACCGAGGGCTTTTGATTATGCTGATGAAGATATATAGCCGCAATACGAACAAATTCACACAGTTCAGTGTAAAGACTTTCATTTTCATCACTCGCTTCAAGGTCGATATCGATTTGCGCCACCTCTGCCAATGTCGTCAGCATGTCCTTGCCGTCAACATCAAGAGAATCAGCATCACATTCAGACAACCCAAAACCCATCAGAAACCCCTGACACCACTGCCCAAGAGCCTCTGCACGCAAAGACATTGACACCGCGTCATCAGGTAACAGCAACCTGAAACCATAATCACTATCTGCGATGCCGCGCTGCGCGAGAATCAGATAAGCCGACAATGCTTCGCGCGCTTCAACTTCCCCTAAAGGCTCCGGCAAATCCATAAACTCCTCTGCCAACATCAACCACTTCTCCGCATCCAATGAAGCATCGCCAGCCAAAAGGCCAGAGACAAAACCCTGAAGGTCTGCAGGGCTACTAATCGCCCGTAAACGGAACAAAAAGTCCTGCCAATGCTCCCATGAATGTATCGCATCTAAATCGCTCATCACTAACCTCTATTAATCTTGTTCCGCACCAAGCGCACGAATATAAAAGGTTGTTATGCTATCACGTGACGGCATTCATTGACGTAATCATGAGGACTGTTTAGCATCCATAAGCCGATGTCAAAGGTAGGCACATTGAAAGACAGTTATAGCCCTAAAGAGGAATGGACCTTGAGCAAACCGTTGGATGAGTCGCGAAGCGATAATGATTACGAGGCGCGTATTAATCGCTTGGAGGCAAAACTGGATGCACTCATCGCCTATGCCCACAGCTTAGAGCAGTCGAAAGAAGCACTTAAAACACAGTCAAACGAGTGGCAGCAGCGTTACAAAGAATCCATGCGCCAACAAGTAAAGACGCGCGAGCGACTTGAACAGGTTGTAAAACACCTCAAAAACCTAGAGATGCCGTAACACTCATGACCCAGCCTGCGACGCCAAATATTAAAGCCCAGAAAGTCACCGTTGACATACTCAACCGCGAATTCGCCGTTGCATGCACTCCTGCCGAAAAGCCTGCACTACTCGAGGCTGCAAAATTGCTGGATGAACGCGCCCGCAAGCTTCGCAGCCAGGGCGTTACCACCAGTCAATTCGACCAACTACTTGTTGTTGTTGCTCTAAACCTTTGCCACGAACTAAAGAACACTGCATCAAAAGAGGGAGGAGCACCGAAATCAATAGAATCAGGCAATAAGATTCAGAGCTTCATAGACAAAATCGATCAAGTATTGAGTGAATAACACGGCGAGGCAGCAATAAGGCAATAAGGCGCTACACTAAAAACAAACCGCTTTTAAATGAGTGCCTCCATGTCGCCCTGGCAACAACAGTTTGAACATAACATCCAAACGCTAGGGTTTTCTCACGACACCACTCAAGCACTTATGCTCGAATCCCCAGAACCACAGTTACGGCCGGATTTTAAATGCCGCAATCCCGAGCAATTCAATCGTCACCTCAATAACTTTATCAATACATTGCCCGGACTAAAGGCAATTTACAACACCCCAAGCAGCCCCGACCTAAAAACATGCTGCGAGCTTAGCTTTCAACACCCTCGTTTACTGCAACAACTGCACCTATTAGAGCGATTAAATACACACAATTACTATAACGCCCTATTCTCAGCACTTGCAGGTTTTGCCATCGCGAAAGATATCGAGCTGAGCAGGGAGAGCTCTGAATTGACATTCCTTGCAGGCCTTTACCACGACATCGGATTTCTTTACTACCCAATGGAGCCTCCGATTCAGCATTTAAATGAAAGCCAAGCTCACGACCCCGCCGTTCGCGCTCATGGCGCTGTTGGTGCAGGCATCGTCAAAAGGCTTTCAAAAGCACCGCTGGCACTATGCGACATCATTCGAAACCACCACCAGCGCAACGACGGTACAGGTTACCCTAGCGCCGCCCCAACCGAAAACGATGATGTTATTGCTATTATCTCCATTACAGATCTTATAGTAAGAGCTACGCATGAATACAGCCATTACCCCGAGCACAATCACCAGCTAACCCGGTGCACACTGCAGCTCCATACCAATGAGTATCCGCAAGCCATTTATAGGGCGGCAATCAACCTCACCAGACACAAGCAAGACGTTACCGAGCCCCCAAAAAATCAACCCAAGGCGAGCATAGTCACCGAGCAAGGCTATGCAATTGCGTGCTGCAATAAAGACCTAGACAGGGCGCTTAACCTACTTATTCAAAACCAACCCGTGGAGCGCAACGTAGCCTTGCGCAAACTGCAAGAGCAATTGCACACAGGGATTCACAATATTGGCATAGATCTTCAAGGGTACTCATCCTCAGTCGAGGCATTTGAAAGCAATCACACGCTAGAGCTAATTAACCTTAACGTGCTTCAAAATGAAATGTGCTATCTAATGGGAAGACTTTATACGGCACTGCAGGAGCGCACCTCGCAGCTCAACAGCCATGAAATATCACTCAAAACACAACTGCACGACATACTAGAACGCACACCGCTGCCCCGCCTGGTTACACCAGAAACGGAAAGTGAAAAAAACTAAAGTTTCTCAACCAGAGATTGGTAGCCGCCATTCCAATAGCATAATGGTGTACTTGGCTCACCCGACAAAATAACATCGCGTATACGCCCTATTACTACCAAATGCGTACCGTAAGTGACTACTTCAGCCACCTCACACTCAAACACAGCGGGTGCATCCAGCAATCGCGGCACATCATTGGTATCCCAGTCACCGATAGAAAAGCGCTTGTCGTACATGTCTGGGGTTGCACATGCATTAGAAACTTCTTGATGCTGACTCCCCAGTAAATTAACAGAGAATTTAGCTCCGACAGCATTAACTATATTTGCCATTCGAGCCTTAGCGTTCACGCAAACCAACAAAGAAGGCGGCGTATCAGATACCGATGTGAGCGAGGAAGCGGTCATGGCATGCATTCCCCCCTCAGAATCGCGTGCAGCAATAACTGAGACGCCGCTAGCCCACTGACGCATGCCAAGCTTCATTTGGTCCGCAAGCAAGGCGGAATCTTCATCTGATGGCAGGGAAGGTGAATCCATTGTCATAACGTTCTCTCTCTAAAAACAAAACAGACGCGCCCAACAACCGCTTTGGCTTTGGCAAGTCGCGTATACAATGCGCGCATCATACCCTCCGACCTTCGATTTGACACGCCTCAAGAATCGCGCCCCACTCGCATCGCTGTAGAAAACGATCAATACGATTTAAAACCATGGAAAAATACGCATCTTGACGAAAATAAGAGCAATTAAAGCCTACCTATTCCGGAGAAAAAGAAAACGCTAAGCGGCTATTGCGTAAAGCCGCTAAATTCCACTGCCCTGCCGTTGTTGCATTCGTTGCCGGAGGATAGCTAAATTTTGGCGAATCATAGCCCATAGACGAGAGCTCAACTGAAATCCCCCCATCAGTAAGGACGGGAGTACTGTGTAAATAATTCAAAAAACCAACGGAGACTTGCCCCCCCAAAGACACCTCTTCAGACTGTGAAGTTAAATAAACGCACGAATCCAAACTAGCGCTCTCTTCCGGCAATACCCACTCTCCAGCATCGCTCTTGATTACGCAGTAGTCGCCCAGATGCACATCAATAAATACCGTGCCGCCAAAATTGGCCGCCTTCAATAAAGCCAAAAGCTCTCCTAGCATATAGATGCGCTCATCACTGAGCGCCTTATCTCCAAATGGCACTGTAGGGTTCACGTTAACGGCCCAACCCAAGGCATCCAACATTACCCGTGCATCCGCACCCGATTTTGGCACCTGCTGCTGCGCAACAAGAGTTTCTAAAACTTGGTCAACAACAGCCCCCTGCTCCCCCAACTGATCAGTCAGCACCTCAACCTGCAGCAGCGCCTGAGACTGACCTTCACGCCCTTCAAGTATTTGGTAGCCTGTAAGGCATGCAAGAATGAAAATTAAAACGATAGCCCATAAGGGAGTGCCGGCAGGCCTAGAATCGCTTGATTCAGACTCAAGGCGCGCGACACTTAAAACTTCCGGCCCCGCAGGAGCGGTCACAACGGTAGCACCAAGTTTTGGCCCCGACTTATCCTGTATTTCTTTACTTAAACGTCGCATCAAAAACTTGGTGTTATCTTCGATTTCTTGACGGACTTTTGCGATATGTATTTCGAATAACTTACCAACCTGCATCTGTACTTTGTTCAGGTCGGTCGTTGCAACATAATCCGAAGAGGGTTTATTACCAGCATCGTCCCCCCACTGAGAAATAGAACTCGAACTCGTAGCTGACACAGTACCTGAAGGCTTAAGCGTTGCCGTCTCTTTCGACGGAATGTCACCCGTTTCTTTATTAGAGCCTAACGCGGGAATACCTAAACTAGACAATACCTTTTCAATGCTAGAGTGCTTTATGACCTCCTTCGAGATGATATCCAACGCACCCAACGCCCTTGCCTGACCAACATAAACATCGCCCTGCTCCGAGGTATACATCACAACGGGAATCAATGCTGTAGCCGGGTTAGATTTAATAATTTTTAACGCCGAAAGACCACTCATCCCCTCCATATGATGATCAAGAAAAATAACCGATGGCTGACGGTATGATAAATAGCCCAGAGCCTCTTCTGCAGAGCTTGATATATCAATATCAACCTCAAAACGCTCGAGCATCTTCCGCAAGCGGACCTGCGCCGTCTTTGAGTCATCAACGATTAGTGCTCTTTTTGCCATTGTTCAGCCCTTAACATTTTTTCCGCACGATGGATTCTAAAATATTCAGCCTAGCTTAGGCCGCTCCCAGAGCTTATACCCTAAAGCACTATTTGTTAACGAGTTTAAAAGCAAAAAACGCTCAAGCGAGAACCACTTCAATACACACAGCGGTATCCTTAGCCGCATCCTTCTTTCAGTAAGTTTAGTGAACATCACTCAGCTTTCCAGCGAGCCATTCATATGGAATCCTTATGGATACCCAAAAAATATTTGACAATCCAGAAATCCCATATATGCTTCGGGGCAGCTAGAAAAAAGTTCCTTGGTCACAATCTCCTTTTCGTTGTTTTACTTGTAATACCTCGACCTGTAGTTCCTAGTACCATCTTAATTTCCAGCTACAAACGCTCACCCCTGCGCCAAGCGCAAGACACGAGCTAACATTATTATTTTTTATCGAGAGATTATCATGTCTAACACTGTTAAAGGCACCGTTAAGTGGTTCAACGAATCTAAAGGTTTTGGTTTCATCGAGCAAGAGTCTGGTCCAGACGTTTTTGCTCACTTCAGCGCCATCTCTGGTTCTGGCTTTAAAACTTTGGCCGAAGGCCAAAAAGTTGAGTTCACCGTAACTCAAGGCCAAAAAGGCCCGCAAGCTGAGAACATCGTTGCTATCTAATTTTGCATTGCAAAATTAAGCACATTAAAAAAACCGGCTTTAGCCGGTTTTTTTTCGCCTGGAACATACAGACCTATCACTTTAAAATCGAAGACTGCATAACACAGGCTTCGATTTTCAGCATTAGGGGCGAGGCAATAATAGTTTGTTCAATTAGACGAGGGCGCCTGCCTTCTCAGTAAGGCGCTCGAAGCGGCGCATGCCGGGACCTATACGGATATAGGTCATTAGGGTAACGCATCGGGGCAGGAGCCCCTTATTAGACATTGCAGGAGCATAATGTCGTGGAGCAGTTACCGAGGCATGTAACGCTTTGAGCAACGCGGTTGAGGACGCGGGAGGCAAGTATTATCGGATAAAGTATTTTTTCCTCAGCCCTTAACCAACTACAGCTTTCCCGCTTCCAGTCAAACGACACCAAAGCGAGACCACCCTTAACTTCAAACGATGCCCACCAAAATAACAACACGGAACCAAAAATAAAGTCACAACAGACGAGAACATCACCCCGAAAGACAACGAAATCACCATTGGGATCAAGAACTGAGCCTGTAAGCTTTTCTCAAAAAGTATCGGCAGCAACCCAATAAAGGTTGTTATGGATGTGAGCACAATTGGCCTAAATCGATCAACACCAGCCTGCAGCACGGCATTCAGTGTAGTTTCACCACGGGAAATAAGCTGATTAATTCGCTCAAGCAGTACTAAATTGTCATTAACAACTACACCGGCGCACGCAAGGAAACCAAAAGCCGACATCATACTGAGACTGTGACCCAAAAAAAGGTGTCCTATTGATGCCCCTACAAAGCCGAAAGGTATTGCCAGCATTACCAAGAAGGGCTGAAATAACGAACGAAAGGCAATGGCAAATACAGCCAGCACAACCAAGAATGCTTTAAGGAAATTAGCCGCGAAGTTATCCCCAAAACGTGCTTGAGCCCTTAAATTACCATCAAGTGATAGATTGAAACCATTATATTGCCGCTTCCACTCCGCCAAGTGATCAGTCATTACTTGATCCACTATCACGCCAGCATCAACACCTTCCTCCACCTCAGCAGTAATGGATATATTCCTCTTCCTGTCCACACGCCGAATAGTACTCGCGCCAGCAACCAACTTAATTTCTGCAACAGCACCTATTGGCACCTCTCGACCATCGCTAGTTCGTATCCGCAACCGATCGAGAGTGTCAAGTGACTGCCTCTCCAACAGCGAATATCTCAACATCACTCGAACATCTTCTTTCGCTCTTGGGATTCGCTGAAGCTCCTCGCCATAAAACCCTTGTCGCACCTGCTGTGCCACATCCCGCAATGTGAGGCCTAAAGTCTGACCATAAGGCTTGAGTTCAACCTCTACCTCGGTACGCTCCGAGTCCAGATTACTTTTTACATTCACAACACCATCGTAAGAACCCAAGGCCTTAATAATGCCATCAACAGCCTCCTGCTGTACCGCACGATGATTATCTAACAAGTTTAGGTTCAAAGAGATATCTGGACCGCTACCGCCCATCGAAGCATTCAGGGAATAGCTTTGCGCCTCCGGTAAAGGCCCAATGAGCTTACGTAAAGTCGTAGCTACATCGCCAGAAGACAAGATTCGATCTTCGGGCGGCGTTAAGCCAACAAATACGGTTGATGAGGTGCCGTTAAGGTTTTTATTAACCTCACGTATAAAAGGAAGACCGCCATTTTTAGCAATCATCACCGGATCATTGCGAAGCACTTCAACCTGCTCACGAATATGCCGACTAGCCTCAAGGGTTTGCCCAAATGCAGTACCCTCAGGAAAGCCAACATTCACCATTACAAATGGCTGAGGAACATCAGGCATCATCCTGAAATTAATCCACCCAACAAATACAAGCGCAAAGGCAATAGCGAAGGTAAAAAAGAATACAAAATAGGTGCTAGCCTTATTATTCAAAACGGCCTTTAGCGCCGGCAAATAACAATTTTGAGCAAAGCCGTCCATGTGTCCAGAAAACCAATGCCGTATTTTCGTTAACATCTGCAGTAAACGGAATCGGCTGGGGCGCTCGGGCTTCATATGCGACAAATGAGAAGGTAAAACCAATAACGACTCCACCAAAGAAAACACCAAACACAGAAAGACCACCCAGAATATCGAGCGCGTGAATGGCAATATCTCCGAAGGCACATCAATCATCGGCAAAAAGAATACGATGGTGCTCATAACAGCTAAAAAAACCGGTTTCAATACAGAGTTCGCGCCAGAATATGCCGAGAAAGCCCCCTTCTCACCTCGCTGCTGATGACGATAAATACTCTCTCCGACAATAATGGCATCATCAACAACAATCCCCAGAACCATCAAAAATGCAAACATAGACAACATATTGATAGACACACCAAGGTAAGGCAGCAGCCATATCGCACCACAAAACGTTGTTGCGATGCCAGCAACAACCCAGATAGCCAACAGCGGGCGCAAAAACAACATTAAAATCACAAACACCAGAATCAGACCGCTAATGGCGTTATCTTTCAATAAATTAAAGCGACTATCAAAAATACTGCGCATTTCAAAATTAATTTTAACTTCCAGCCCTTCAGGTAAGTACGCACGTAAATCTTCGATGTAAGCTCGTGCATTATCTGTACCTTCAAACAAAAGCGGGTCGTCGCTCAACCGAACCTCAAGATTAAGCCCCGACTTCCCATTCATCGAAAAATCAACATCCTGCTCCGCAAAACCATCGCGAACATCGGCAATATCGCCCAAATAAAGCTGACCGCCATCACGGTTGCTACGAACAACAATACGCGAGAAATCATAGGCATCGAACGCTTGCGCACGCGTCTGAATTTGAATGTCACCATCTTTAGATTTAATAGTTCCTGCAGGCACGCTCAGGGAGGACTGACGAATAGCCAGTGCAACCTCATCAAAACTTAGATTGTATTGACGAAGAGTATCTTCCGTTACCTCAATGCTTAACTCATCATCACGTAAGCCAACAACATCAACCTCTGAAATACCTTCGAGCAAGGCCATTTCGTCACGGATCTGGAACGCAATATCTTTAAGCACTCGCCGTTCGGCATCACCGAAAAGAGCGACGTACATTAGGGTTTGCCGGCGAAGATTTTGCCTAACCACCGGGCGCTCTGCCGACACTGGGAAGGTATTGATGGCATCAACCCGCCCTTTAATATCACTCAATAGCGCGCGAATATCAAAGCCATCAATAACAACAATATTGACACTGCCATAACCTTGCCGTGATTCAGAGGTAATTTGAAATATCCCTGGCAAATCACCGACAGCCTCTTCTATTCTGACTACGATTTGTTGCTCAACCTCACTAGAGGCAGCGCCGGGGTAACTCATAGAGATGGAGATACTGTTAGATGAGGACGAGGGAAAGACTTCTTTTTCTACGCCAGAAAAACCCACAACGCCACCAATTAGCATTGCTATCATCAATAAATTGGCCGCAATAGGATTATCAACAAACCATCGAATTAAATAACTCACGGAGCCACCATTGCGACATGCGCCCCACCTAAGTTAGAGGCGACCTCAGTTGGCGCTACAGCAGATCCGGGCGAAATCAAAGACTGCTTTTCCAACGCAATTAATGCATTGTCAGGCACATCTGCCGTTAGCCATACAGCATCTGCAGTGCGCCGCAAAACTTTTACCGTATAAACAGACACCACATTGTCGGCATCAAGGGCATATATTTTATTGCGTTCAAAAACAGCTTCGCGAGGCAAAACAAAGACTCGCTCCAACGCTCGGCCCTCGATATCAACACTCACAAATAAACCCGGTAATAAAGGAGCGCCCTCAAAAGGATTCGCAACTTCAATAATAGCAAAGTACATGCGTGTATCGGGATCAACGAAAGCATCTGTTCGAGCCAGCACGCCCTGCCAACTTTGCACCTTGCCCGCAACAGAGGCAGTGACGACAACTGGCGGCTTTACAATTGAGGAATTGCTAGAAAACGGCAAGTCAATCAAAGACGCCTGCTGCTCAGTAAGAGGGACCCGCACCTCCACAATACTAGAGTCATAAACAGTCGCCAAATGAGAGCCCGCTGTAACATACTGGCCTAAGTCAACTAATGTTTGCTTTATGCGCCCTGCGGCATAGGGAGCCATTATTTGAGTGCGGGACAAATTGAGTTTAGCGTGAGACAAGTCAGCTTTTGCGTAGGTCAAGGCCGCTTCAGCTGAAGCCAACTGTGGCTTACGATTAAATAAATCATTGGCATTTTGATTACCAAGATCTCGCCACTCTCGCTTAGCTTGCCGGCTAGCCCCTTGTTCCTCGGCCAATCTTCGGCGAGCATCCGCCAATCGAGCCCCTGCGCTTAGTACAGCAACTTCATAATCACGGGTATCCAACTGTAAAAGCTGGTCTTGGTCTTCAAAAAAACCGCCATCAACAAAAGACGGGGCCACACTGACAACCTGCCCACTGACCTGGGCAACAATATCAATCTCCCTCCGGGGCACAGCGGTTCCCTGGGCCGCAACAGTCAAGCTTAAACTTTTAGGTACTGCTCTTACCGTATCTACGCTCACAAGTGCTGTATCCGTTGATGGGGGCCTCATTTCTGGCTTGGGCTTGGCAAGCACAACAACAGATAACACAATACTTCCTACTACAAATATTCCAGCTGGAAGCCAACCTTTCCCAATACTCACTGAGTACTCTCCTTCACCGTTACAGGATAACCATTAGTGGTCTTAATCTAAGGCCAGAACAGGCCGTTATTCGAACAAATTATCATATATGTTCATAAAGACTACTATAAGTTCCATATCGATCAGGAGTATTGAATAAAGAACTTCACTATAAAGAGCGACGCTATGCAGAGCGCTTAAGCTTTCCGTCACTTAAAGACGACCCCACCACCCCTCCAGCTGTACTTAATTCGCCCCTATCACGAAGGCTAAAACCCTTAAAAGCTTCCAGTAAATCGCGCGCACGAAGCGGCTTTACCAGCCCTGAATCCTTATTGCTTTTCCCGTATTTAATGATCGGAAGCTGGCCCTCGTGTCGCCGAACAAAGCGACCGCCTTCTTTAGATTCTACATTGACAAAGAATATATCGGCGTCATCCACAGTACCGAGCTGCCACTCGCCCTGAGCTCTTATGGCAACGATTGCAATCATACTCGCGAGCACAGTAACCTCATCTTTGGTCAGGCCAATAGGCGCTATTTTTTTATTGCTCACTGTCGACTTAGCCTCACGCGCACCCTTATGACCGAAAAGCCCACTGGCTTGCTCAAACAACGTTGCTTTATTAAACATTAAGAGACCTATGATTAGTGATTATGGACACCCGACTTGTACGAATTTTGACCAATTATGACAAGAAACGCTACCCTCAACAAAAAAACCTTTATGCGCCATTACTGGACCTTGATAGTAAAAAACAGGAGGCAGTAATTAACCTGTTGATTTTAAAGCGATAATAAAAAAATCAGAACCACACTTATTCTCAAATCAACAGCAAAACGGCCAAGCTATAAATAAGCATTACTAAAAATGGCACCAATAGTCACAAGGGTAGATTTTTTAGTGCCCGCCCCCAATAATGATGCCAGTAACACCTAACATACCCCGCAAGCGATAAGGATCAGCTATGCCAAGCCAAGATACCCTCTGGCAAACCATATTGTCTGAAACGCGCGAACACGCAGCCAATGAGCCTGCACTCGCCAGCTTTCTGCACGCCACTGTTTTAAACCACGATACCCTTGAAGCAGCTCTCAGCTATCACCTAGCCAATAAACTTGGTAGTTCAGAGATTTCAGATTTACAGGTCAGAGAAATTATTGAGCAAGCGTTCAAAAATGACCCCAGTATCGGAATCGCTATTCGCGCCGACCTACACGCAGTATTTGAGCGCGACTCCGCTTGCGATAGTTACTTGTACCCGCTGCTTTACTTTAAAGGGTTTCAAGCACTGCAAAGCTATCGCATTGCTAACTGGTTATGGCGCCAAAACCGTAAATGCCTTGCACTATTTTTACAAAGCCGTATCGCAATTACTTACAGTGTCGACATTCACCCCGCCGCACAACTCGGTAAAGGCATAATGCTAGATCACGCGACAGGCATTGTGATTGGTGAGACCAGTGTTGTAGAAGACGATGTATCGATCATGCAAGAAGTCACCCTTGGCGGAACGGGTAAAGATTGCGGCGATAGGCACCCCAAGGTTAGGCGAGGTGTTTTAATCAGTGCCGGCGCGAAGATATTGGGCAATATTGAAATAGGTGCCAACGCAAAGGTGGGCGCGGGAAGCGTGGTGCTCAAAAATGTTGCCGAACAAACAACTGTAGCCGGCGTGCCAGCGGTAGTGGTTGGCAAAACCGTCAGCGCATCCCCGGCACTGGATATGAATCACGAAATTAATTGTGACGTAGAATGCTTTAGGCAGTCTGACAGCTAAATCTACAAAGGCATCCCAAAGTACTTACGTATCTGGCATGCCTTTTGTTAACTTAGCATGGCCGCTGACTTAACCTGAGCCCAAACCACAGCGCCAACCATAAGCCCTAATTGCTGTAAAGAACGCCGCGTTATACGAGCCATCAAAAATACATCACCCGATAATAATCGCACAAGTGCCATGGCCTCATCGTGATCCTGCCCCACCTCCACAATCTTAACCTCTAGTCTGTTCACAATACTGCTATCTTCATGCTTTGTGAGTGCCAAACTGACATCTTTTGCATGAACACGCACTCTTACCCACTGATCCAGTGCAGTGCCATTATCACGCAACCACAAGTCACCGCCACTGTAGCGCACACGCATTAAATGCCATGAATTATCGCGCTCAACAACTTGGGCTTGCAAAACTACCGCAGTATCCTCCTCAAGCCATAAAGCCGTATCCAGCCGCGAAAAAACATCCGTTACGCCGCCCTGCGCAATCACGCGCCCCGAATCCATGAGAACAACATGATCAGCTAAGCGCGTAACTTCCTCTAGAGAATGGCTAACGTATAATATAGGTACTTCAAACGCAGTTCTTATGTGCTCCAAATAGGGCAGAACTTCTTGCTTTCGGGCCTTATCAAGCGAGGCAAGGGGCTCGTCCATCAGCAATAACTGCGGCTGCGTTAATAGGGCGCGTGCAATTGCAACACGTTGACGCTCACCGCCAGAAAGCTGATGCGGGTAACGCTGCAATAACGCCGCTATTCCCATTACCTGAATAACCTGCTCAAACACAATACCTTGCCCCTTAGAGGAGCGTCGAACAGCGTACTGAAGGTTTCCCTCTGCCGTTAAATGAGCAAATAAACTCGACTCTTGAAACACTACGCCCAAAGGCCTTCTGTGCACGGGCGTAAAAACACTTTTACTCTGCCAAGTGATGCCGTTAACAACACAAACACCTTCGCTAGAACGCTCCAAGCCAGAAATGCAGCGTAGCAAGGTTGTTTTACCTGATCCGGATGGGCCGAATATTGCTGTAATACCCTGCCCCGGAAGCATAATATCAACATCAAAAAAAAATGCCGCCTCGTCATTATCCCGAGTCACTTCGAACTTAAATCGAGCTTGCATCGAAGACTGCGCTGACAAAGACAAACTAGAAACCACCCAAGTTATTACGGAATATCAAGCGCTGCTTTCGCTGGTAACTATAAAGCCCCATTAACGCCACAAAAGAAAACACCACTAAGCCTATGGCTAGCGAATGTGCCTGACCGTACTCCAGGGCTTCAACGTGATCGTACATTTGAACAGAAACCACCCGTGTTTCCCCTGGAATATTCCCGCCAATCATAAGAACCACACCAAACTCGCCCACTGTATGCGTAAAACCTAAAACAGCGGCTGTGATAAAGCCCGGCTTAGCCAACGGCAATACAACTGTGAAGAATCTATCCCACGGCCCAGCACCCAGAGTGGCGGCAACCTCGAGCGGACGACGGCCAATAGATTCAATCGCATTTTGGATGGGCTGCACCACAAAAGGCAGCGAATAAAAAACGGATGCCACCACTAAACCCCAAAAGGTAAAGGGTAAAAGCCCAACACCCATTGCTTGTGTAAATTCGCCCACCGGACCCTTAGGCCCCATAACCAGCAACAAATAAAAACCGAGCACGGTCGGCGGTAAAATTAATGGCAGCGCAACAACGGCCGCAACAGGACCCTTCCACCAAGAGAGTGTTCGCGCTAGCCACCATGCCAGTGGTGTTGCCACCAACATTAATATCACCGTAACCGTAGAGGCTAGCCGTAACGTTAAACCAATCGCGGCGAAATCCTCAGCAGAAAAAAACATACATGATGGCCTCAATTAGGCATTAAAGGACTCTGTAGCCATAGGATTCTATAACAGCCCTAGCCTTTGGGCTCTTCACAAAAATAAGAAAAGCTTTAGCCGCCAGGTTATTCCTACCGCGTATTAAAAGCACAGCATCTTGCTGAATCGGTGAGTAAAGCGATTGAGGAATACTCCCAACCGAATCCGTCTTAAGCTGGCCAGCATGCTCTAATTGAGATAGCTGCGAGCGCGCAACAAAGCCCAACTCAGCACTTCCTGAACTCACAAACTGAAAGGTTTGCGCAATATTCTCACCCTGCACCCACTTGGGCTGGGTAAGTTCATGCAAGCCCAAACTATTAAGCACCTGCACTGCCGCAGCGCCGTATGGGGCAAGCTTAGGATTTGCCAAAGCAAGTTTATTAAACGCACCCACCCTTAGCGCGCCGACCCCGCTGGAGGCAATATTTGAATGTGCAGACCAAAGCGCCAATTCGCCTAAAGCATAAGTGAAATCACTGCCCACAACCGCCAAGCCCGCCGTTAAAAGCGCTGCAGGCTTGGTCTGGTCCGCTGAAAAAAGCACATCGAACGGTGCCCCATGTGTTATCTGGGCATAAAACTTCCCTGAAGAGCCATAAGAAGCGCTAACTTTATTCCCCGAGGCTTTCTCGAACTCAGTAATAATCGCCAGCATGGCTGGCCTAAAGTTTGATGCAACAGCCAAGCGAACATCCGCAGCGTGCGCATTGGATAAAAAACCTAGACAAAGCATCACGCTACAAAACATACATACAAAACTAGGCATTAGGGTACTCAAAGATAACCCTAGACGTATTCAACACTCTCATTATATGCACAACGTTTAGCCTCAATTCTCAGCAGCTACTCAATAAGTCATGATAATTAACAGCCGAACCTGTACAAAAAAGGCCCCGCCTTTTCAAGCAGAGCCTTTACGTTTTGTCGATAAATATTAGAGTGCAACGCCAGCCAAATCACCTTTATCTTCAAGCCAAATCTTACGATCACCAGCACGCTTTTTCGCTAACAGCATATCCATCATTTGATGAACGTCTTCTTCATTATCAATACTCAGCTGCACCAAACGGCGAGTATCAGCGCTCATCGTGGTTTCGCGTAACTGCAGCGGGTTCATTTCACCCAACCCTTTAAAACGCTGCACATTCACTTTACCTTTTTTCTTCTCGGCAACAATGCGATCAAGAATGCCCTGTTTTTCGCTTTCATCGAGCGCGTAATAAACATCTTGCCCAATATCGATGCGATATAAAGGTGGCATCGCAACGAAGACATGCCCAGCCTTCACTAATGCGCGGAAATGTTGGAAAAACAGCGCGCATAGCAGTGTTGCAATATGTAAACCATCAGAGTCGGCATCCGCGAGTATGCAAACCTTGTGATAGCGCAGCGCCTCAATATTAGAGCTACCAGGGTCAATACCTAAAGCCACCGAGATATCGTGCACCTCTTGCGAGGCAAGAACCTCTTGGCTGTCTACCTCCCAAGTGTTCAAGATCTTACCGCGCAGCGGCATAATGGCTTGGGTCATGCGATCACGCGCTTGCTTGGCACTGCCACCGGCTGAATCCCCTTCCACCAAAAACAACTCGCCCCTAACAGGGTCATCACTGGTGCAATCCGCCAGTTTGCCCGGTAAAGCTGGACCTTGAGTGATTTTTTTACGGGCGACTTTTTTCGCAGAACGCACACGCTTTAGTGCGTTATTAATGCAAAATTCCGCCAGCTGATCAGCTTCCTTGGTGTGCTCGTTTAACCACAAGCTAAAGGCATCTTTGGCCACACCCGAAACAAAAGCCGCCGCTTCGCGCGATGATAAACGCTCTTTAGTTTGACCCGAAAACTGTGGGTCGGCTAATTTTGAAGACAAGACATAAGCGCACCCCGTCCAGATATCGTCTGGAGCCAACTTAACACCGCGCGCCAAAAGATTGCGAATTTCACAGAATTCGCGCATGGCATCCAGTAAGCCCGTGCGCAAACCGTTAACGTGTGTTCCGCCCTGTGCAGTAGGAATAAGGTTAACGTAACTTTCCTGCGTACATTCACCGCCTTCAAGTAACCACTGCACAGCCCAATCTACGCCCTCGGTCTTACCCGCAAACTGGCCGACAAAAGGAATCGCTGGTGCACACTCATAGCCTTGAGTTGTTGCCGACAAGTAATCTTTTAGGCCATCTTCGTAATACCATTCATCTTTATCGCCACTAGTTTCATCGATAAAGATAACATTTAGGCCAGGGCACAAAACGGCTTTAGCACGCAAAATATGGCGCAGCCGTGAAACAGAGAACTTCGCCGAATCGAAATAACTCGGATTCGGCAAAAAGGTCACCTTGGTGCCGGTATTACGCTTGCCACAAGTGTCTATGACTTTAAGATCGGAGGTTTTATCACCGTTACTAAAAGTGATTTGATGAACTTGGCCGTCGCGCTTAATTTCAACAATCAACTCGTCTGTTAAGGCGTTGACCACCGAAATACCCACACCGTGCAGGCCGCCGGAGAACTGGTAATTTTTGTTAGAGAATTTGCCGCCCGCGTGCAGCGTAGACAAAATCACCTCAACACCCGGCAAGCCTTGTTCCGGATGAATATCAACCGGCATGCCGCGACCATCGTCCGACACGGTTAATGAGTGATTTTTATGCAGACGCACTTCAATGCGCGATGCATGACCGGCCAAAGCCTCGTCCACACTATTATCAATCACCTCTTGAGCTAAGTGATTTGGACGTGTGGTGTCGGTATACATGCCCGGACGTTTTTTAACGGGGTCTAGGCCCGTAAGGACCTCAATATCTTCAGCGTTATAGTTAGACATAAATTATAAAAAAGCCAACTTTGTAATTATTGTGAGTGGACAAGATTTTATTCGAAAGCACTAACATCACCGCAACCCCGACGTTGAATCTCTGGCTCATCACCAGTCATATCAATAACACTGGTTGCATCAAAACCACAAAAACCACCATCAATGACAAGCTCAATTTGGTGATCAAGGGAATCTTTAATGTCGTAGGGATCCGTTAACGGCGCACTATCACCCGGCAGTATCAATGAGCTCGACATGATTGGCTCGCCAAGGGTTTCCATTATCCCCAGCGCGATAGGGTTATTAGGCACACGCATACCAATAGTTTTACGCTTAGGGTGCATTAATCGACGCGGGACTTCCGGTGTCGCATTAAGAATAAAGGTATAGGCGCCCGGCGTATGACTTTTGAGCAAACGAAAATCACTATTATTGACCTTTGCATAAGTTGCCAGCTCAGATAAATCGCGGCACATGAGCGTGAAATTTTTGTGCTTATCCAACTGACGAATAGCGCGAATGCGATCTAGCGCCATTTTGTCACCAATATGACAACCCAAGGCATAGGCCGAATCTGTAGGGTAGGCAATTAAGCCCCCAGAGCGAACAACTTCAACAACCTGATCAATTAAACGCTGTTGCGGGTTTTCTGGATGTATTGTAATAATCTTGGTCATAAATACTTAGCCTTAGGCACCCTGCCTGCGCAGAAGTGACTGTAAAATTCAGTTATGGCGCTAGGCTGCGAGCCAATCGTGCCATACCGGTGTTAATTCGGGCGCTAGTTTGCCAAAACCACCCAGCGCTTGCCAGCCCGCATTCGGACTATGAAAATCACTTCCGCAGCTCGCGAGAAGATCAAACTGACGACAAAGCAGGCCCATATCACGCGTAATATTAGGGGTTTGTAGGCCACTAATCACTTCAAGCGCATCTCCGCCGCACGCTTTAAAGTCAGTAAGCAACTCTCGCAGCTTTGTTCGCGTTAGCTTGTACTTTACAGGATGAGCCACGACCGCTCGCCCACCAGCCGCCTGAATCCAAGCAACAGCCTGGCTGATTTCAGGCCAATCCTGCTTAACATCACCTGCTTTTCCTGCACCTAAATAACGTTTAAAAGCCTGCTCTGCAGAACGTACAGCACCGGTTTGCACTAAGTATTGCGCAAAGTGTGGCCGGCCTATCTCGCCTTCACCCGCAATGGCTTTAGCGCCTTCGTAAGAACCTGAAATACCCGCTTTTTCGAGTCGCTCGGCGATAATGTGGGCGCGCTTTTCACGTACAACACCTTGCTGCTCGACACCGGCTAATAGTTTTTCATTATTTAGGTCTACATTCAAACCCACAATATGAATACCGCGGCCCTGCCACAAACACGACAACTCAATACCCGTAATTAAGCGGATATCATTTGCAATAGCAACCTCTTGCGCCAGCGGCAAGCCTGCAAGCGTATCGTGATCAGTAATTGCGAGCAAATCCACACCGTGCAACTTAGCCCTCGACACCAGCTCATCAGGCCGTAAAATACCGTCCGACGCGGTGGTGTGGGTATGTAAATCTGCAATCACTTAAAACTCCTCATGAAGTGCATTGTTCAACCTAATATACATGGCCAAACATAAGCATCAACAACCAATCGAACTGAGCAGGCAATGACCGATAAAATAGCGCCAGACACTACAGCGACGAATATTAAAGGTGCCCCGAAAAAAGAAAACATGTGGGCAAACATCATCGTCAACGTTGCCATTCCAACACTCATTTTGATGAAACTGAGTGGCGAAACCAAACTCGGACCAACACTTGCGCTTATTGTAGCGCTCGCATTTCCAATAGGTTACGGGGTTATAGACTACCTTAAAACACGTAAACTTAACTTTTTTTCTGCTTTGGGCGTCGTTAGTGTCATGCTTACAGGCGGCATGACCTTACTGAAACTCCCGCCAGAGTATATCGCCATTAAAGAGGCCGCCATTCCCGCACTATTTGGCCTGGCCGTATTAGGCTCGCTGAAAACACGCTTCCCCTTGGTGAAAACGCTGATACTGAACCCTAAAATTATGCAGGTCGATAATATTCAGAAAGCGGTAGAGCAGCATCAATGTAAAAAAGCCTTCGAAAACGCCTTAACTATGTCGTCCGTAATGATCGCAATGTCGTTTTTCTTATCCTCGGTTCTAAACTATGGCCTAGCGAAATACTTACTGGTTAGCGAGCCGGGCACTGAAGCTTTTAATGCTGAGCTCGGCAAAATGACAGCCATGAGTTTTCCTGTCATCACAATACCCTCAATGCTTGTCTTATTTGGCGCCATGTATTATCTATACCGCCAAATCAAGAAGCATACCGGATTGAGCATTGACGACATACTCATCAACCCAGACAACAATTAAAAAATTAGGACTACGCATGTACTACGCCATTTTGAGTGAAGATGTAGAGAATAGCTTGCCCTTGCGCAAACAAGCTCGCCCCCACCATATCGAGCGCCTAGAAAGTTTAAAAGTACAAGGCAGGTTAATGCTAGCAGGCCCTCACCCCGCTTCTGATAACGATCCAGATGCAGGCTTTACGGGCAGTTTAGTCGTCGCTGAATTTGATAGCTTAGCCGATGCTCAAGCATGGGCCGACGCCGACCCCTATGTTGCCGCTGGCGTGTATGCCAAGGTCACAGTGAAACCTTTCAAAAAAGTTCTACCGTAACGGAGACCAAGAACATTGATTTCAAAAATTTTTGTGCTGTTCGCCATCTTGCTCAGCAGTCTAACCGCCAGTAATAGTTGGGCACAAACACGCTATATCACCGATAGCCTTATGGTTCCTTTGCGATCCGGGCCTGGGAATGAATTCCGCATTATTAACTCACGTATCCGCAGCGGAACACGCCTAGAGTTATTGGATGAGCCCACAGGTGACTGGGCACAAGTGAAGCTTCCCGCGGGAACTGAAGGCTGGATTCGCAAACAATACGTGCAGAATTCACCTGTTGCACAAACGCTCCTAGCAAGCGCACAAGCCAAAAAAGCAAAAGCCGAAGCAGCCTTAGCCGCCAAAACACAGGAGTTTACCGAGCTAAAAGCACAGCATGCGGACCTTAAAAAAATCAGCGGTCACGTACAGGGTGAACACGCTAGCCTAAGTGCTGAATACCAAAACCTTAAAATACTTTCAGAGGATGCCGTAAACCTCAGTTCGCGCTATCGTGACTTACTCGCAGAGCACGAGGTTCTGCTCACCCAGCACGATGCGCTGAAAGCCGAAAATGATAATTTACGCAGCGATCAAACTATTAGTCACGGCCTATATGCCATCGCACTATTATTGGCCGGTATGTTATTAGCGATTGTTCTGCCAATGTTCCGCCCACGTAAACGCTACAGCGACCAAATCCTTTAATCCATCAGGGAAAAGACATGAAATCATTTCAAAAAGTATTACAAAAAACACGCCTCGGCCTCCTTGGTTTTGTCACGTTTGCCGCGCTATCGCTTAACGCCTGCACCCAAGGTAAAACCGAACCCGTCGTAGAGTTTGAGACAACTCAAGGCAAAATAGTCATCCAGCTCCACCCTGACTATGCGCCAAAAACAGTAGCGCTTTTCTTAAAACATATAGATGCCGGCTTTTATAACAACACCCTATTTCACCGTGTGATCCCAGAATTTATGGCGCAAGGTGGCGGTTTTAACGAAGATTTCTCACGTAAAGAAGCCCTCGGCACCGTTGTTAATGAATCAACCGGGGGCCTACCTAACTCACT
>NZ_CEXWTU010000022.1:0-37397 GCF_982758155.1 Marinagarivorans sp.
ACCACTTATTATTTCTGGAGCAGCGGAAGACAGCTCTGAACTTTACCGCGTAATGAACCTATTGACGCCAACCTTACGACCCGTTGCGGAATCGGACGGTGAGCGCAATGAGAAAATACAATTTCAGAAAGTCTTGCTCGAGGGTAAAGATAAGCCTTGTTCAATTACTGCAGCGTTGAATGATGCGGACAGTGCTCACAAAGATCTTGTTATTGTTGATGCTAGCGCTAAGCCGCCGGTTTGTCGTTTGGCGGAAAGAGGGCATTTCATGCTCGATGAGAAGGGCCGCCAAATAGAGTTGACCGAAGATGGTCACGAATTGGTTGAGGGTTGGTTGGTTAAAAACAATCTTATGAAAGAAAACGACAGCCTTTACTCGGCTGGAAACCTAAATTTATTACACCACGTTCATACCTCATTAAAAGCGCACAAGCTTTATAGCAATGATGTTGAATACATAGTGCAAGAAGACCAAGTGCTGCTTATTGATGAGCATACTGGTCGTACAATGCCCGGTCGTCGTTTGTCTGAAGGTTTGCATCAAGCGATTGAAGCTAAAGAAGGGCTTTCAATTCAGAATGAAAGCCAAACACTTGCATCAACCACATTTCAAAACTATTTCCGCCTGTATGGGAAGCTGTCAGGTATGACCGGCACAGCGGATACTGAAGCCGTTGAATTTCGTCAAATCTATGGCTTAGATGTTGTCGTTATCCCCACTAATAGGGAGATTGCCCGCCAAGATTTGAATGACCTTGTATTCTTGACCATTGGCGAAAAATACGACGCAATTGTTAAACAAGTACAAGAGCTACAAGATAAAAATGTCCCGATTTTAGTCGGTACCGCCTCTGTTGAAAGCTCTGAAGAAGTCTCTCGCCGTTTTAAAGCGGCGGGCGTAAAGCACGAAGTTTTGAATGCCAAACAGCATGATCGTGAAGCCGATATTATTGCGCAGGCTGGGCGTCCAGGTGCTATTACCGTCGCCACTAACATGGCCGGTCGTGGTACGGATATTAAATTGGGTGGTAGCTGGGAAGCCGATGTCGAAAAAATAGAAAATCCAACGCAAGCGCAAATTGACGAGTTAAAGGCGCAGTGGAAAGAACGTAATGAGCTGGTCAAGGCTGCTGGCGGCTTGCATATTGTGGGTACTGAGCGTCATGAGTCGCGTCGGATTGATAACCAGCTTCGAGGTCGTGCTGGGCGTCAGGGTGACCCGGGTGTATCGCGTTTCTATCTTTCGTTAGAAGATAGCCTGATGCGTATTTTTGCGTCCGATCGTGTGCGCAACATGATGAGCGCGCTGGGTATGGAAAAAGGCGAAGCTATTGAGGCCAAAATGGTTTCGCGCGCTATTGAAAAAGCACAGCGTAAAGTAGAGGGCCGCAACTTCGATTTCCGTAAACAACTGTTGGAATATGATGATGTCGCTAATGATCAGCGCCAAGTTATTTATACGCAGCGTAATGATTTGTTGGAAATGGACAGCATCGAAGATGCTATATCAGGCATGCGAGAAGAGGTGCTTAATGACATTATTTCTAACCACATCCCACCTCAATCATTAGTTGAGCAATGGGATGTGCCGGGGCTTGAAGAAGTTATTAAGGTTGATTTCGGTGTTGAACTTCCCATTACGCAGTGGCTTGATGAAGATAAGAAATTATACGAAGAGCCTCTTCGAGAAAAAATTATCGCGGCAATGGATGCGTATTATCAAGAGAAGTGTGAACGCCTAAGTGGCGTTATGCGGGGGCTTGAAAAGCAGCTCATGCTTCATGTGTTGGATACTTTGTGGAAAGAGCATTTGCAGGGCATGGATCAATTGCGACAAGGCATCGGCTTGCGTGCGTACGCTCAGAAAAACCCTAAGCAAGAATATAAACGCGAAGCCTTTGAGTTATTTCAAGAGCTATTAAATAGTCTTAAGCACGATGTTGCTCGAGTGTTGTTTAAGGTCGAGCCAATGACCGAAGAGCAGATGCACATGATGGAAGCTCAGCGTCGCATGGAAGCCGAAGTCGCGATGCGTAATCAGCAATTGAAGCATGATGAGGTATCCGCCTTAACGGCACCGCAAGCTTCAGCACCCACAGCGCCACCTATTCCACAGCCTCAGCGTGCAGCGCCTAAGGTAGGGCGCAATGACCCTTGCCCATGTGGCTCAGGTAAAAAATATAAAGCCTGTCACGGTAAATTAGCTTAATCGAGGTATTGTTATGGCGGTTGGTGAGCACGTTTGGCCGGTTATGCATCCTATTGCGGGTTTAACATTGGGTTCCTCCAGCGCTGGCGTTAAATACGAAGGGCGTACAGATGTTGTTGTGATGGGGGTTGCCGAAGGCGCGACAGTAGCCGGTGTTTTTACACAAAATGCTTTTTGTGCTGCGCCTGTTATTGTGGGTCGAAAGCATTTGGCGACCGGTGATATTCGCTATTTTTTAATTAATTCCGGTAATGCTAATGCGTGTACCGGAGAGCAAGGCCTTACGGATGCCGAGACTTGCTGTGATGCCGTGGCACAACTGACTGATGTTGAAGCGCGACAAGTGATCCCGTTTTCTACCGGTGTCATTGGCGAGTACTTGCCAGTCACTAAAATTGTTACAGCGCTACCAGTAGCCATTTCATCGTTATCTGTTGAGGGTTGGGCTGCAGCTGCCAAAGCGATCATGACAACCGATACTCGACCCAAGGGCGCGAGTGTGCAATTTGAGTACGACGGCGAAGTGATTTCCGTGACCGGGATCGCTAAAGGCGCCGGCATGATTCGGCCTAACATGGCGACAATGTTGGCTTATATTGCCACAGATGCTGTCGTCGCTCAGCCACTGCTCGACGATATGGCGAAGCGTGCGGCTGATCAGTCATTTAATCGAATTAGTATTGATGGCGATACATCGACCAATGATTCCTGTCTTCTGGTAGCAACCGGGCAAGCGGGCCTTCCAATGTTAAGTGACCCGGCGGGTGAATTGTACGAAAAATTATTAGCGGCAATTGTTGATGTTCATCAGCAACTAGCGTTAGGTATTGTACGAGACGGCGAAGGTGCAACTAAGTGTATTAGCGTTGTGGTTGATCAAGGCGGCAATAAAGGCGAGTGCTTAAAAGTCGCTTACGCTATAGCGCATTCCCCACTTGTAAAAACGGCGCTTTTTGCTTCAGATCCCAATTGGGGGCGCATTGTCTGTGCTGTAGGTTATGCCGGTGTGCGGGCACTGGATACACTCAAAGTGAACGTCTATTTAGATGATGTTTGTATCGTGCGTTCTGGTCAGCGGGCAGAAGAATATACTGAGGAGCAGGGGCAGGAAGTGGTGGATAAAGCTGAATTTAGTGTGCGTGTCGAATTGGGTCGCGGGCATAGTTCAGATGCTGTGTGGACAACCGATTTATCACATGACTATGTCACCATCAATGCGGAATACCGCAGTTAGAATATGACAACTCCGCGTATTGTTCATGTGGCTGTTGGTGTTATTTATCGCGGTGAAAAGATATTACTTGCTAAGCGTGCAGAGCATCAACATCAAGGTGGTTTGTGGGAGTTTCCCGGTGGAAAGGTCGAGCGCGGAGAGCACATCACGGATGCTCTTAAGCGCGAACTGAATGAAGAGCTGGGTATACTCGCTACTGCGATGCAGCCTGTAATTCAAATTCGTCACGATTACGGCGATAAGATTGTTTTACTTGATGTGTGGACAGTAACGGCGTTTAGTGGCGAACCTCAAGGGCAAGAAGGGCAGCCCCTTTCTTGGGTAGGCCGTCAGCAATTAAATACCTACAGATTCCCTGCGGCTAATGAGCCAATTGTTTCGGCGATAACACTGCCACGCGCGATTGCTATAACGCCCTCTCGAGGTGATAAGCATGAGATCCTATCTTTTTGTGCAAACGCTTTTACTCGGGGAGCTGATGGTTTTCAATTGCGCTCTCCGCAATTGACGGTCGAGGATATTCTTTGGCTGCATGCGCAAGTCTGCCAGTCTTATAATGTTCCCGTTTGGGTCAATAGCCTGCATGTATTTAATGATGCTGGCGATATTAATATCGAACTGTGCCAGAAAATACAGGGCGTGCACTTTTCCTCAAGTCATATAGCGATGAAAGAAAAGCTAGAGGCGTTTGCCTTACTTTCTACGGCCTCTTGCCACCAGCTGCAAGAGGTGAATGCGGCCGAGGCTGCAGGCGTTAATGCTATTTATTTATCACCAGTGCTGCCAACAACGACACATCCCGATGCGGATACACTGGGTTGGGAGGCTTTTTCTAACCTTGTTGCTAAATCCAAAGTGCCGGTATATGCCCTGGGAGGGGTAGGGGTCGCTGATTTAGCGCTCACTCAAAGCTGCTATGCGCAAGGTATTGCTGGAATCTCTTTTTTTCAAACTTAGGTGATTTATTTTTCAGGCTTAGGCTGCTTAATTGAATGAATAGCTGATGCTGAAAATAAACCGATAATCATCGTTTTTAGGCGTTATCCCTAGGTCATCAGACGTGGTTTTTTCAATATAATCCCAAACCATTGATGTGTTGAAATTGATGCTGCGAGTAAGCTTATAGCTTAGTGTCGATATCACGTGGTGGGTATAGCCGCCAGATGCTGCATTAGCCCAAAGAATTTGATAGTCAAGGATAAGTCTCATGGCATTAGTGACACTCATATTATAGTGCGTGGACGCAATGAGAGCGGGTGAACTGAAGCCCTGGTCCTTGTTGTCTTTATCGATCGCCTGCAGCCCTAAGCCGGCGCCGAGTGTTCCTCAGCATCAATATTTTGAAAACTGTCGCTAAAGATAGCTAAAAATAATGGTTGGTAAAATAGGCGATTGGCGAAAATGTCAAAATTACTGCGCAAGCGATGGGTGTTGTATTCTGTTTGCGGCGAGTTGCCTGAGCGAATATTCTTTCCTTGTCTCTAAGCTATCATTTCTAACCTCAGTGGTTCGAAATGCGGCGGTACAGTTTTATTTGAAAAGCTAGCGGCGTTGTCAGCGTCACTAGCTTTTTTATTGCCTGCTGTTTTTCTTCGCTCGCGCTCCAATAGTAGGGTGTCATTGTCAGGAGGTTGAAAATATCGGCGCCGGTGACTGTAATTTCTTGCTCGATATGTAATGTCTCAATGTTTTCAAACAGTGGGCTTTTATCCAATATCGCAAACCCGTTCTGATGAGGTTTGAACTGATCGTATACGTGTTCTGCAAGGGCTTGTAGATGGTTGCTGGCAGGACCGACGGCGATTAATAGGCCTTTGTCTGTCAGGACTCTGGCCAGCTCTTTATCGTCGAGGGGGGAGAAAACACTCAATGCTAAATCGATCGTATCGCTTATAACGGGGATGTCGTAAGCGCTGGCTACGGCGAGTTGATCATAAGTGCACCGTTTTGCGGCTAACTTGATGCCGCCTTTGGCAATGTCGAATCCTAGCAGCTCTATTTGAGGGGCTTGCTGTTTGAGTGCGTTGCCGTAGTAGCCTTCTCCACAGCCTACATCTAAGACAGTATGCGGTTGATGTTTTTCAAGAAGCTCAGCCAGCGCGGTCACTAAAAATTGATAATACCCACGGTTCAGAAAGCTCTGCCGGCACTGCATCATGGCGTTGTCATCACCTGGGTTTTTACTGCGTTTTTTCTGCGCTAGCAGTAAGTTGATGTAGCCTTCTTTGGCGAAGTCATAACTGTGGTTGTTTTCACAACGTAAGGTGCGGCTGGAGCCCTCGGTTACTGAATTGAGGGCTTGGTGGCAGGCGGGGCATTTTAAAATCATTGTGTATTACAGCTTTTCGTTTTGAAGTTTTCGAACATAGGCCAAGCGCTGCTCTAAGCGGGGTTTTTCGTATTTGGCGTCTTCTGTTAATTTCAGTGCGTTACGCAGCTGAATTTCTGCTTTTTCATAAATGCCTAATAGAATGAAATATTCCGCACGTGCTTTGTGAACTTCTAAAATATGGCCCGCCAAACCGTGGGTTTCGGCCAGTAAGTACCAGACATATACATTTTCAGGGTGGCGTTTTACGTGCGCGGCCAGTACGGATTCACCAAGCTCATAGCGTGTTGCTTGCATAAGAACTTCGGCGTAACGCACGTTTAGTACATGATTGTTTGGCGTCACTACAAGCTCTCGCTTAAGTATTTCTAAGGCTAAATCGAGTCGGTTTTCGGCTGCGTAAATATCGGCGCGTGCGATTCGTACTGGTAGCAAGTGGCCGTATTCTTTCGCTAATATTTCATATTCACGTAGTGCATCTTTGGGGCGCTGGCTGTTGATGAGTGCTGTTACCAAGCCATAGCGTGCGGTAAGTTGTGAATGGGTAATGCCATTAAGCTCGTTGGTGAAGCGTTTAACGGCAAACTGCGGGCTTGATTCGTGCCGTAAGATCGCCCGCGCTTTTAGAATTTGAAAGTTTTCATCGCTAGGGTAGTGGCGCTTAGGGTAATTTTGACTGCGATTTTTTGCATCACTAATGCGGCTTTCGGTAACTGGGTGGGTGAGTAAAAACTCAGGGACTTTGGCACGGTAGCGGCTAGCGCGCAGGAGTTGCTCAAACATCTGCGGCATAGCATGAGGGTCGTAGCCGGCATTAATCATGGTGTCAATGCCTACGCGGTCGGCCTCGCGCTCCATGTCTCGGCTAAAGGCCAGTGAGCTGCTCATTTGCTGTGCTTGGGCCGCTGTCATGGCAATAATGCCGGCATCGGCTTCGCCGGCAGCCATAATCAATACACTGCCAAGCATCGTAGCCCAGTTTAAGGGGGCTTGGCTTTTTTGGAAGGCAACGCGGCGTGCGTAGTGGCGTTGGCTAAGGTGTGCTAGCTCGTGCGCAAGTATTGAGGCCAGTTGTTGCTCTGTTTGTGCGATTAAAAATGTACCCGTATTAACACCGACAATACCGCCGGGTGCGGCAAATGCATTTAGGCTTATGTTGTCAATGACGAGTAGGGACAGAGCCTTGTCCGGTAAGCCGCTGTGAACCACCATATTGTCGAGTAAACCGTCTAGGTACTCTTCAAAGTATGGGTCCTGCGCTTGCGGGAAGTAAGCACGGTATTGGCGCAATGCTTTGCGGCCCAGTGCATATTCTACAGACGGCGAAATTAACCCCGCGCTATTGTCACCAATGCTAGGTAGCTCGATGCTGGCGAGGCTTGGGGATGTTGTTGCGCAAAGCGCAAGGGCGCAAAGTGTGCGAATAAAAATCATGCAAAAGCTCGGGTTCTTCATAATAAATGGCACAGTGCCTAAAAAAACGAATGTCATCAAGCGCTATTATAAAACCTTAGTTGATCATAATATTGCTGAATGGCGAATTAAGGGATGTGAAAACAATATTTTATTCACTGATGCTTGATGTCGGCATCCCTTATCTACGTTGCTAAAAGCGTTACATCTCTCGAGAACGACTCCTCAATATTACCTTCCTCGGTAATAGTTCCTCGACATTATGCTCCGGTAATGTCTAGTTGTAGGCTTCGTGCCCTGATGCGGTACCTTGATAACCTACTTCCATGCGCCTAATTGGATAAATTAACATCGCCTCGGACTTAACGCTTATAGCTTGATACGATCATGAGATGATAATAAGAGTTACAATATGGCAAATAATTCCGTGAGCGTTCAGGAACTTCCATTTACTGTTGATGCTAATTATGCCAAATAAACCGATAGAGACGACTATTGAGGTCGATGCCCGAGGGCTGGATTGTCCAATGCCTTTGCTCAAAGCTAAGCTTGCACTCAATGGCTGCAGTAAGGGTCAAATTGTACGAGTACTTGCTACCGATGCTGGTTCGGTACGAGATTTTCATGCTTTTGCAGAGCTGTCAGTTCATGCGTTGCTGCGCTTTAACGAGTGCGGCGACTATTTTGAATATCACCTCGAAAAAGGTGAGCACGAAACGGTAAGTGCCTCATGATTAAGGTTTTTGAAAGCTGGATTGAACGCTATTTCGCTGACGAAGAAGCCATTCTTATTGCCGTATTATTGGTGGTGAGTGTTGCGGTTCTGGTCACAATGGGGGTTGTGCTGGCCCCTATGATCGCTGCCATTATCATCGCGTTTTTGTTGCAAGGCGTTGTTGCTCGATTGGAGCAATGGGGGGTGCCGCACATAGTGGCTGTGACTATGGCTTTTCTGTTATTAGTCAGCTCCATTATGTTAATTTTGCTGGTGCTCTTGCCCTCTATTTGGTCGCAAACGCTAAACCTGGCTGGCGAAGCACCCAAAATGCTTAAACAAGCACAAAAATTGTTGCTGGTATTACCTGAAAGCTATCCTGATCTACTCTCCAAGGAGCAGGTAACGCAATTAATCACGGCCGCAAGTGCTGAGCTGGGGCAAGCGGCGCAACATATTTTAACCTTCTCGATTGCTCAGTTACCTATTTTGTTTGGGGTGCTTATTTATCTAGTGTTAGTGCCAATTTTAGTCTTTTTCTTTTTGAAGGATGGCGCTTCGATGGTGGATTGGCTGGGTAACAAGCTGCCGAATCGTCGGCCGCTGATGCGCCAAATTTGGCGAGAAATGAACCAGCAAATTGCCAACTATGTTCGGGGTAAAGTGGTCGAGATTATTATTGTTGCGGGTGTTTCCGTCATTACTTTTAGCTTGTTGGGGGTTAACTACGCACTGCTGCTGGCCATTATTGTTGGGCTTTCGGTCTTAATCCCTTACATCGGCGCGGCTGTCGCTACAATTCCTGTCGCTTTAATCGGTTTTTTTCAATGGGGCTGGGGTGGCGAGTTTATGTACTTAATGCTGGCCTATGCTGTGATTCAAGGGTTGGATGGCAATGTGTTGGTGCCATTGTTGTTTTCGGAAGCCGTTAAAATGCATCCAGTCGCTATTGTGTTGGCGGTATTGGTTTTTGGTGGCTTATGGGGCTTTTGGGGGGTGTTTTTTGCAATTCCGTTGGCAACTCTTGTGAAGGCGGTATTAACTGCGTGGCCCACAGCCAAAGCAGGTATGACTGAAGCGGCTGGTAAAGGCTGAGTTTAGCTGAGTACCTAAACGGCCGGTTTAACGAATCTATGAGTGAACTGAACAAACCGCGATATGTCATAGGCTATCGCGGTTTTTTTCAAAAAAAGAGGACACAATGAATTTAGTCAGTAAATGTCGAATATCGACTCCGATGCTTCTTATCAAAAGGTTGCCTAAAAGTGTTCTCTCGCTGGGGCTAGGTATTTCTCTCAGTTATTTCCCGTTGTTAAGTGATGCACAATCGGCGTCACACGATGAAGTGCAGGCTTCAGCGCCGTTAGTGGCGGTAAATGCTCCGCAACGTTTGCAGCCCCAGTGGCCGCAGCCAGAGCTCAGCCCTAACGATGCACGCGAAGTCGACTACTTTGTTTTGAATAACAAACTCCCCGTTCTGTTGATATCAGACCCGAATGCCGAAAAAGCTGCGGCAGCCTTGGATGTAAATGTAGGTAGTGGTGAAGATCCCCTTGAACGCGCTGGATTAGCGCACTTTTTAGAGCATATGCTATTTCTGGGTACGCAAAAATATCCAGATTCTAAGGAGTATCAAGACTATATCCAAAAGCATGGTGGTAGCCACAATGCTTACACCAGCTTGATGCACACTAATTACTTTTTTGATGTTAATGCTGATCATTTGGCTGGCGCATTGGACCGCTTCGCGCAGTTCTTTATCGGCCCGTTATTCAATGAGGAGTATGTGGATAGAGAGCGTAATGCTGTGCATTCAGAGTTTCGTTCTAAATTTTCGACGGAATATCGTCGTCAAGAGGATGTATTGCGGCAAGTGATTACACCTGGGCATGCGTTGTCGCGTTTTCGTACCGGAAATTTAGATTCGCTCCATAATGAAGATGGCGAACTGCGTAAGGCTTTGGTGGCTTTTTATAATCGTTATTACGCCGCAAATAATATGCGGTTAGTGGTTGTGGGAAAAGAAACGATTCCGCAGTTGCGCGCGATGGTGAAGCCCTTATTTTCGGCCATTAAAGATTTCCCTGTGGAGCATCAACACGATGCTGCGTCATTATTTAAGCCCTCATTCTTACCCGCTTCGATCAATATCGTTCCAAATACCGAAGTTCGCTCTGTTAGTTATTCATTTCCCATGCCTAAAAATAATTACTGGATGAAGAAACCTTTAAGCTATTTAGGCTTTGTTTTGGGGCACGAAGGCGAGGGTAGTTTGGCGTGGCTTTTAAAAGAGCAAGGTTGGATTGAAGCTTTGGGCGCAGGCCAAGGGATCGGTTGGCGTAACGGCGATACCTTTAGCGTTTCTATCACATTAACGCCAGAGGGCTTAAAGCATATTGATACTATTGATAGCTTATTGTTCTCTTATATTAGTGAGTTGCAACAAGAAGGCATCAACGAATGGCGCTTTAATGAAATAAAAAGCTTGGGTGAAATAGATTTCAACTTCAAAGAGCGTGGTGAAGTGATGATGGAGGCTAGCCATCTCGCCAGCAAAATGCAGAAAATCGAAAGCCCTATTTTGTTTTCTATGGATTACCGTTTAGGTCAGTTTGATAAAGATTTAGTGAGCACCTTCGCGAGCCATTTAAGGGCCGATAATGTTTTGCGGGTGGTGACGGCGCCATCATTAAAAACAACGGATAAAACCGTGCTCTACGAGGTGCCTTATACCGTCAATCAAGAATATAAGCCTGCTTATATAGATCCCGTTAAGGATGAGTCTTACAAGGCGCTGTTGTCCCTGAGCGCGTTGCCGGTTAAAAACCCCTTTGTGCCCGAGAGTTTATCGCTGATTAAAGAGGCCGACGATAAACCCAAGCCGGTTATAAAGCATGCACGCTTTAACGCGTGGCATTTGAGTAATACCGAATTCGCTGTGCCGCGTGCGACAGTACGTGTGCGTTTAAAGTCTGCACTCGTCGAACAGTCGGTAGAGCAGGCGGCGATGGTTAAATTGCTGGCTGACGCGATAGGGGCTGACCTTAATCCGGTGACCTATCAAGCGGCTATGGCGGGTGCGAATTTTAGTGTCAGTGCTACCTCAAGAGGGATTGATTTTGTTTTCAGCGGTTACTCCGACAGTATTGAGCCGCTATTGAACTACACCGTTAAAAAGCTTAAAAGCTACAAAAAGGGCAAAGGGGTTGTTGCGGAGTTGTCTCGTCTTGAAAGCATGCAGGAAGCTTTGGTTCGCCGATATCGAAACGATAAAAAAGAAACGCCATATCGACAGATGATGGGGCATTTAGCGGCCACGGTGTACCAGCCATACTGGCCTGCCGATAAAATGGCGGATGCGCTGGAGGGTTTGGACCCTACGCAGCTGCATGAATTCACAGAAAATCTGTTTAAACACAGTGAGGTAACAGTATTAACGGCGGGTAACCTCGAAGCGCGAAAAGCTAAAAAGTTGGCGAAAAAATTAAAAAGCGTACTTGTTGATGGGCGTTCGTTTAAGTCGAGGGTGGGTGCTAAAGTTGTTCAAATAGAGCAGGTTAAAGCCATCGATATTGCGGCGGAGCATCAAGATAATGCAACCTTGTTATACCTTCAAGGCCAAGGGGATTCCCTCGAAGAGCAAGCTGCATTGCAGTTGTTTGCGCAAACCGTAAGTACCCCTTTTTATCATGAACTTAGAACCCAGCAACAGCTAGGTTACATCGTTTTTGGTAGTTACTACCCTGTGCGAGAAGTGCCAGGCGCAGTATTTGTTGTGCAGTCGCCGCAGGCCGGCGTGGTCGCGTTAGAGCAGGCTGTAACGACTTTTCTGAAAACCTATAAGCCCGATTTCGATACCCAGTTCCATGTGCATCAGTTGGCGCTGGTTGGGCAGCTTTCGGAAAAACCGAAAAACCTTAATGCGTTGGTGAGTCAGTTCTGGCAGAGCCTCAATAGTGGCGATACGGCATTCACGCGTGATAAAGCGTTGATTGCTGCGGTTGAGAATTATGAGCTCGATGCGTTTAAGTCATGGTACAGCCAGTTTTTACTCGAAAGCGAAAGTCGGCAGCTGATTTTCTATTCGCAAAATGCGATGGCTGATCAACCAAAGGCCGTTTTTTCGTTAATTCCGCATATTACGGACTACGATGCCTACAAGGCTGAAGCGCCGTCTTTGTCGTACCCGTGATGCCGTCACCTTGGATATAGCTGGCATATTTAGGGTGATGTTTGAGCAAATGGTGTGAGTGTTGCGCAATGTGTCAGCTGTCACATTGCGCAATTACACCTCCTTCCAACGGCTTGGCCAGACGCACAGCTAGAAATGTGAATTTGATCTGTGTAGAATCGTGGCGCCTTAATCCGTAGTTCATCGTTATCGGGGCAGTTGCGTAACACTCTTTTTCGTTGTTGAAGGCCCTCTGTGGCTTGAAACACGCGTTAGCTGGGTACTTTAGAGTGCGCTGACCTTTGCCCATATCTCTTTGGTGATATAGCGCACGGATGAATCATCACTGCTGAGTACGCCCCAAGGTAAAGGGCTGCGTGCTGTTGGCGTGATTATTTTAGATATTTAAAAACGGCAACCTGAGAATGGAAGACTCAGATTGTTCCTGTTATTACTGAAACTTGCGTACTTTGTGAAGGCGCAGTGGATGAGGAGGCTTTGATGCTTGAGGAAAACGATACTCTTGAAACGCAAGAGTGGCTAGACGCGCTAGAATCTGTCATTAAAAACAGTGGTTCTGAGCGTGCGGTCGATTTGCTAGCAAAACTAGCAACAGTGGCAGCTCAGTCTGGCATTCAACTGCCATCTGCTATTAGAACCCCTTACTGCAATACCATTGCGGTATCGGCAGAGGCGATAATTCCTGGTGATTTAGCGCTAGAGCGTAAAATTCGCTCGTTGATCCGCTGGAATGCCATCGCCACCGTTGTGCGCGCTAATGCGAATAACGATGACGGTCTTGGCGGTCACATCTCTTCTTTCTCCTCGTCGGCCACTTTGTACGATGTTGCTTTTAACCATTTCTTCCGTGGTAATAATGGCGAGCAAATGGGCGATTGCGTTTACTTTCAGGGTCATATTGCTCCAGGTATTTACGCGCGTTCGTTTCTTGAAGGCCGTATCAACGAAGATCAGTTAAATAACTTCCGTCGTGAAGTCGACGGCAAAGGGCTTTCCTCTTACCCGCACCCTTGGCTAATGCCTGATTACTGGCAGTTCCCAACCGTATCGATGGGCCTTGGCCCCATTACCGCTATCTACCAAGCCAACTTTATGCGTTACATGAGCTCGCGTGAGCTAGTCGCCCGTGGCGACCGTAAAGTGTGGGCATTTTTAGGTGATGGTGAGTGTGATGAGCCAGAAAGCTTAGGTGCAATATCCTTAGCGGGCCGCGAAGGCCTAGACAATCTTATCTTTGTCATCAACTGTAACCTACAGCGCCTAGATGGCCCTGTGCGCGGTAACGGTAAAATCATTCAAGAGCTTGAGGGCATGTTCCGTGGCGCAGGCTGGAATGTACTCAAAGTGGTTTGGGGTAAAGGCTGGGATCGCTTGCTCGAAAAAGACACGACCGGTTTATTGCAGCAGCGCATGAATGAAGTGGTTGATGGCGAGCTACAAAACTATAAAGCCAATGGCGGTGCTTACACCCGTAAGCACTTCTTTGGTAAGTATCCAGAACTACTCACGCTTGTAGAAGACATGAGCGATGACGATATCATGCACTTGAGCCGTGGTGGCCACGATTCACAAAAAGTGTATGCGGCTTATCATGCAGCAACAAATCATAAAGGTCAGCCGACTGTTATTTTGGCGCAAACCGTTAAAGGTTATGGCTTGGGTGCGAACGGTGGTGAATCGGTCAATATTGCGCACAATGTTAAAAAGCTCGGTGCTGAAGATTTATTGCGTATTCGCGATCGCTTTAATATTCCATTGACGGACGAGCAAGTTAAAGACGTACCATTTTATCGTCCAGCCGATGATTCGCCTGAAATCCAGTATTTAAAGTCTCGTCGTGCAGCATTGAATGGTTATGTGCCTTCCCGTGTGAGTGACTTTACGCCGCTAGAAACCCCGGCACTGGATAAATTCCCGCGTTTGTTAAAGGCCACTGGCGAGCGTACCATGTCGACGACCAAAGCCTTTGTTCAGTACCTGTCGGCGTTGGCAAAAGACAAAAAAATGGGCAAAAATTTAGTGCCTATTGTGCCGGATGAAGCCCGTACGTTTGGTATGGAAGGCATGTTTAGTACGTTGGGTATTTATAGCTCGGCTGGCCAGCAATATACCCCGCATGATCACGAGCAGATCATGTACTACAAAGAAGATAAGAAAGGCCAAATCATGGAGGAAGGCATCAACGAAGCAGGCGCTATGTCGGCTTGGATTGCTGCTGCTACGGCCTATAGCAACTATAAAATGCCGATGGTACCGTTTTACGTGTACTACTCGATGTTTGGTTTCCAGCGTATTGGCGACTTAGCGTGGTTAGCGGGCGATGCTCAAGCGCGTGGCTTTTTGATTGGTGCTACTGCAGGCCGAACCACACTGAACGGTGAAGGTTTACAGCATCAGGATGGTCACAGTCATGTTATGGCGAACACCATTCCTAACTGTCGTAGTTACGACCCGACTTATGGTTTTGAGTTGGCGGTAATCATCACCGACGGTTTACGTCGTATGTATGCCGAAAAAGAAAACGTCTTTTACTACATCACCACGATGACCGAAGAATATACCCATCCTGATATGCCAGAAGGTGCTGAAGAAGGCATCATCAAAGGTATTTACAAATTGGCGGAAGGTAAGAAAACGCCTAAAGGTAAGCATCGCGTACAACTGATGGGCGCGGGTTCTATTCTGCGTGAAGTTGAAGCTGCTGCTCAGTTGCTACGCAACGACTTTGGTGTGGAATCAGACATCTGGAGCGTAACAAGCACCAACGAATTAACGCGCGAAGCACAAACTGTTGAGCGCTGGAATCGTTTCCACCCTGACCAACCGGCTAAAAAAGCGTACGTTACTCAAACGCTTGAAGAGCAAGATGGCCCGTTCATTATCTCGACGGATTACATCAAAAACTATTCAGAGCAATTGCGTAATTACATCCCAGGTGATTATTACGTATTGGGAACTGATGGTTTTGGTCGCAGTGATTCGCGTAGTAAATTGCGAGAGTTCTTTGAAGTCGATAGTCGTTACGTGGCTATTACCGCACTTAAAGCGTTGGCCGATCAAGGCAAAATTGATGCGAAAGTTGTTGTAGAGGCCATGGCTAAATACGGCATAGATGCAGAAAAAGCTGAGCCTTTAACCGTATAGGAGATGCCAAGTGGCTATTGAAACAATTAATGTTCCCGACATTGGCGGCGCAGAAGGCGTTGAAGTGATCGAAATTAGCGTTGCAGTGGGTGATATCATTGCGGCCGATCAAGAAATACTGATGTTAGAGTCTGATAAAGCCAGTATGGATATCCCCTCGCCAAAAGGCGGCGTGGTAAAAGCCATATTAGTGAAGGAGGGCGATAAAATTGCCGAAGGTACGCCCATACTCGACTTAGAAATCGAGGGTGAGGCTGCTGCAGAGCCGGTAGCTCCCGTGGCCGAACTTGAGCCCGCAATAGCCCCTGCCGTTAGCGCGCCGGCTTCTAGTGTTCAAGATATACCTGTTCCCGATATTGGCGGCGCCGAAGGCGTAGAAGTTATTGAAGTCTATGTTGCGGTAGGCGATACCGTAAACGAGGGCGATAGTCTAATCGTTTTAGAATCCGATAAAGCCAGTATGGAAATACCCGCGCCGGCGAGTGGTAAAATTACTGCGTTCAGCATCAAGGTTGGCGATAAGGCTAGCCAAGGTGATGTGATTGGTCAAATGGAAGTGGTTGGTGCTGCACCAGCTGCCCCTGTCGTTGAGGCGCCAAAAGCAGAAGCGCCGGCCAAATCTGTACCAGCTAAAGCCCCAGGCACCGCGCCCTCATCTTCGGCGAGTACTGAAATTGTGGTTTCATCTAGCGAAGTTTACGCTGGCCCTGCCGTGCGAAAGTTGGCTCGCCAGCTCGGCGTTAATCTGGCTGAAGTTAAAGGGACTGGCACACGCGGTCGTGTTTCCTTTGATGATGTACACGGTTTTGTTAAAACCGTAATGCAATCGCGTGCTAGCGGTGGCGGTAGTATCACAAGTGGCTCAGGTATTCCTGCTGTGCCGGAAGTGGATTACGCGAAGTTTGGTGAGATTGAGCTTGTTAAGATGAGCAAAATCAAACAGCTAACTGCCGAGGCTATGACGCGCAACTGGCTCAATATTCCGCGTGTTACGCAGTTTGACGATGCCGATATTACTGATGTAGAAGCTTTCCGTAAGGGCATGAAAGCCGAGGCTGAAAAGTCCGGTGTTAAGCTCACGCCGATGCCGTTCATAATTAAAGCCGCCGCGGCCGCATTACAAATGCACCCAAGTTTTAATGTTGCAATGCATAACGATGGTGAGCACATCATCCAGAAAAAGTTTATTCACATTGCTATCGCTGTAGATACACCCCGTGGCTTGATGGTGCCGGTGATTAAAGATGTCGACCAAAAAGGCATTTACCAAATCGCAAAAGAACTGATTGAATTGGCGGGTAAAGCACGCGATGGCAAACTTAAGCCTGCGGAAATGCAGGGTGGCTGTTTTACCATATCAAGCCTAGGTCCTATGGGCGGCACCGGCTTTACGCCAATGGTAAGCACTACTGAAGCGGGTATTCTGGGTGTCTCTAAAGCCAGCATGCAGCCGGTATGGGATGGCGCAGCCTTTCAGCCACGCATGATGTTACCACTCAGCTTGTCTTACGATCACCGTGCCGTGAATGGAAGCGATGCGGGTAAGTTCTTAACTTACTTAAGCGCTGTGATGGGCGATGTTAGGCGCTTGCTGCTGTAGTCGATCATTTTTCCTTTTAAGTTTGAAAAACCGGCCAACTGGCCGGTTTTTTTGTTTAATGGTTTTTTTGTCCGGGCACAATAGATACTCCCCTTGTTGCATAAATCTGTCGATAAGTTTAAATCACTTACCGGTATGGATGACCAAGCTGTTAGGGGCGGGGCAATAATAGTTTGTCCAATTAGGCGAGGGCGCCTGCTTTCTCAATAAGGCGCTCGACCGATTAAACGAATTACTGAGCCGAGTGAAATAGCGCGCGTGGCCTGCTTTTTATTATCAGATGAAAATAGTTTTATGACAGGGGCTTTAGTGCCTGTTGATGGTGGGCCCTATGTGTCAGGATAGTTGTCAGTAATCTAGATGTTTAACGAAACCAATAAATTAGCAATCTAATGAAGGGGGAAAATGATGGATGAAGTTCAACTGCAAATGCAGACGCATGCTGAAAAGCTGGTGGAGTTAGTCACAATATATGGTGGTCGTTTTGTTTTAGCGATTATCGTTCTTGTTGTCGGCCTTTGGATTATTGGTCGAATGAGTGATTTGGTGCGAAAGTCTACGGTTAAGGGGTTGCCTGACGAAACCTTAGCTAAGTTCCTCTCAAATATCTTTGAAATTATTTTGAAGGTGTTATTGGTTATTAGTGTCGCGTCTATGGTTGGCATAGAAACGACCTCTTTCGTTGCTATATTGGGTGCCGCTGGTTTGGCGGTGGGCTTGGCGCTTCAGGGCAGTTTGTCGAATTTTGCCGGTGGCGTGATGGTGCTAATTTTTCGCCCGTTTAAAGTGGGTGATTATGTCGAAACACAAGGCCTAGAAGGCGTAGTTATCGATATAGGTATCTTCGTTACAACGCTGAAAACGTTTGATAAGAGAACAATTGTTGTACCCAATGGCCCGCTGGCTAACGGCAATATTATTAACCATACCGCAAGCGATGTGCGTGCTGTTGAGGTGAATATTGGTATAGCTTACTCCGATAATATCGCCAAAGGTAAGGAGGCGATGGAAGCCGTTTTAAAGAATGATCCGCGTATTTTACAGGACGAAGACAATCTTGTTGCTGTTGTTGATCTCGGTGCAAGTTCTGTCGATTTCTTGGTGCGCGCCTTTGTAAAAACAGAAGATTATTGGTCGTTCTTTTTCGATTCTCGCCCGCTACTTAAGGCTGCGATAGAAGAGGCTGGCTTGACTATCCCATTCCCGCAGCGCGATGTACATATTATTCCAGAGGCAAGTTAGTGGTTAGATGCTAATGGTGTGACGATTGAAGCCCGGTGATGCCGGGCTTTTTTTTTCTCGATTTTCTTGGTGCAAGACTCGTTGTCCTTACCTCTGCTGTGAGAAAGTTCTTTGCCGCTTTGGTTTGGTGTGTATATACTGTGTATACACCCTATGCACAGTTGTGTTTTATGCAGGCTCCATTTCAACTTTCACAAGCCGATGGTCGTCCTATGTATCTTCAGATCATGGATAACATTAAGCAGCTTATCCTTAAAGGGCAGTGGCTTGAGGGGCAGGCTTTACCATCAATCAGAGAGTTAGCTGTCTCTATCAAAGTGAGCGTTATTACCGTGAAGCGAGCCTATCAAGAATTAGAGCGCGAGGGTGTTATTGGTACCCGCCAAGGGCTTGGCTCTTTTGTGGCAGAGCAGAACCAAAATGTAGTTAACCTCAAGCAATCCGAGTTGATGGTGTGCGTGGATCAAGTGATTGATTTGGCTGACTTGCTGAGAATTGATGAGGCGGCATTATTAAAGTTAATCGCAAGGCGCATAAAGGAAGGGCGAGCATGAGTGATATTAATGGGGCTTGGGCTGTCGAGTTTCAGGGGGTCAGTAAGCGCTATAAGCACTTCAGTTTAGAAAACCTTAATTTTCGTGTGCCTCAAGGTGAGATATTGGGTTTGGTTGGGCCTAATGGCGCGGGAAAGTCTACCTGTTTACGTCTGTTGATGGGGTTTGTTCAGCCAGAGTCTGGTGAAATAAAGGTTTTACAAAAAGCGATACCTGAATACGCCGTATGGTTAAAAGAGCGCGCGGCTTTTGTATCTGAAGATATGCGGTTATTTGCAGAGGCAACGATCGAATGGCACATGGACTTTGTTAAAGGCTTTTTTAGTCGTTGGGACGAAGAGTACGCACAGCAATTATTGTGCAGTTTCGAGTTGAATCCAGCGCAAAAAATTAAAGAGCTTTCCTTAGGGCAGCGGATTAAAACAACCCTAATGTTGGCGCTGGCTAGGCGTCCGCAGTTGTTAGTATTAGACGAGCCATCAACAGGCTTGGACCCTATTGCACGTTTTGAACTAACGTCACAGTTATTTGACATTATGCTGAATGAAGAAAGCAGCGTTATTTTTTCTTCACAGTTTACTCAGGATGTAGAGCGTTTATCCGATCGAATTGCTTTTATGGATAAAGGACGCTTAATTAGCCATCAAGACAAAGAATCCTATCTTGATAAATGGCGACGGTTGGTGGTGGTTGGGGATGGGGCGTTACCCCCTATGGATCATGCGTTAGATGTGCGGCCATGTCCTGAGGGCTATTCATTAACGCATGGTGAGTTTGATGGTGATGCTGTTGCTAAGCTGGGCGCGGCGGGCTTTACAGTGGCTCAATTAAAAACGATGACACTAGAAGAAATATTTATCAGTCAGGTGCGTCTAAATAGAAAAATGGGCGGGGGTGTCCGCGATGCTTAATCCCAGAGTGAAAATGTTAATTTATAAAGAGTTCTCCTTTTTGAGATTTAACGCATTTCTTTATTCTTTAGCGGGGTTGTGCGCTATAGCTGTGAATTTGATCCCTGGTCAGCCGGCATCATTTATTAGCTCAATTTTAATTATTACAGTATTTATGGTTTTTTATTGCCATATAGCAATAAAGTCAGTCATTACAGAAAATAAGGAAAAAAATGACCTTTTCCTTATGACACTTCCGGTATCGCCTCGCCAACTATTTTTTTCAAAAATGCTAGTTAATGGAATGTTTTTTTTGGCAGTGTGGCTGTTGTTTGTTGGGGCTATTTCGTTGGTTATCGTGATGAACGACCGCATACCCTCGATGGTGCTTTCTTTATATTTATTGATTTTCATACTCCTGATACCAGCTTATAGCATTATTCTTAGTGTCGGTATGATCACGGTTTCAGAAGGGTGGGCTATTTTAGCGCTTGTAGGCTGTAACGTGGTGAGTACGGTAGCGATTAATATGATGTCCAACAGCTCTGGCGTGTCCGAAGCTTTTGAGCTGGGAACCTTTGCTGAGATTGGATTTATATTTCCGTCTTGGGCCATGACGTTTTCACTCTCTATGTGTACTATCACAATACTAATCATTTCAATTTCCGTCGTTGTTGGTTTTCGGCGAAAATATTTTTTCTAAATTATCTGTGTGGAAATTTAAATTTAATTTCTCCTTGGGACTTTTTTGTCGAGTCTACGGACTTCGTATTTCTTATTAAGGATGTTGCTATGAGTCAGATTGAATCAGTACCAATCCCCACTGCACCGGTGCGCTATCATTATTTGGATAATCTTCGTGCGTTTGCCATGTTGGCTGGGGTTTTGTTGCATGTGGGTATTGGTTTTAGTGTGGTAGCCACTGAGTTTTGGCCTTTCGCTAATAAAACATCCTCTATTTTCTTTGATTATTGGCTTTGGGTTTTACATACTTTCCGTATGCCACTGTTCTTTTTAATTGCAGGGTTTTTTGCGCACTATCTTGTAGAGCATCGCGGTCTTAAAAATTTTATTAAGAATAGAGGGCTGCGGATAGCGGTACCGTTTGTTATATTTTGGCCGTTAATGGCTGGTTCTATGTTTGGTTTGATGATTTATGCGGCTACGTCACTTAGTGTGGATACTCCGATTATTAATTTGGTGCAGCATGCTATGGAGCACCCGGAAGAAGTGGGTGAAGAGGGATTCCCTGTCTCGACTACACATCTTTGGTTTATTTACTATTTAGCCATTTTTGCTTTATTGACGGCGTTAGTGTGCCGACTTGTTAAAAATGGCGATGGGGTTTCTCGTTTGATTAGTAAGCCTTGGGTGTTACTTCTTGCATTACCGCTCATTACAAGTTTGAGTGTTAGCCTGCAATTTACACCAAATCCCGCACCAGAAAGTTTTATGCCGGCTTTGTGGGCTATCGCCTTTTATGGTCTATTTTATTATGTTGGCTGGGTGTTTTATGCAAAGCAGTCGATTTTGAATATGTTAGCAAAGTTTTGGCCATACCTTAGTTTTATGGCGATTATTGCAGCTGCACTGTTTTGTGTGTATTTGCCCGCGCCAATGACGCTGGCGCAAGCTATGGAGCTAATGGCCAGCACGCCTGAAATGACTTTGATGCATGCAGTACGTTCGTTATTGACCGGCTTACTGGCGTGGTACCTTAGTTTTTTATGTTTGCTGGGCGCCTATCGTTTTTTAAATAAACAGAATAGGGTGTTACGGTATATCGCTGATGGGTCTTACTGGGTGTACATTGTCCACTTGCCTATAGTATTTTATTTGCAGGCAATTTTTCATAATATAGACTTACCGCTTATTTATGAATTTTGTTTGATTTCGGCGGTTACACTCGGTATTGGGTATTTAAGCTACGCGATCCTTGTGCGTCATACGCCTATAGGTTGGCTGTTAAATGGGCGTAAGAAAAAAGCTAAGATGGCAGCGTCGAATAATCCACCGTCTCCATCATAGGTAGGCTATTCAAATTAGCCTTAAGGGGCGGGGCAATAATAGTTTGTCCAATTAGGCGAAGGCGTCTGTTTTCTCAACAAGGCGCTCGAAGGGGCGCATGCCGGGGCATGTAACGCTTTGAACAACGCAGCTGAGGAAGCCGGAGGCAAGTATTATTGGATAAAATATTTTTTCCTCGGCCCTAACTGCTTTATTGTGTGTTTCGGCGGCAGCTATTTATAATGCGGCGCTGCCCGCGTGAATACTAGAGCGGGCGTGAAGCTGAGCATATTTCTTCTCTTGTGGTAGTGTGTGCGCTGTTTGTAGCGATGTGTCTGGCGGCTTATGCCGTAAGACACCTAAAGTACTGTTTGGAAGTGGATTTTTATGCATCATCAATGGAAATTTTGGTTACTTGGGCTAGGTTTTTCGGGTTTAGTTATGGTGGCCGGTAGCTATGCTCAGGAAAACCAAGAAGCGCTAGTGGAAGAGGGTTTAGGGGCGGTATTATCTGAGGTCGCATCCGGTGACGGTGGCGTGGAGGCATCTGAAGAGGAGCGGGAATATTTAACGTGGGCCGCTGAATTATGGCAATCCATTGATCGTAAGACGGGTTCGATTAATATCGGTGCTGCAGGCGCAACGCTTAATATTCCCGATAACTTTTATTACCTCAATGCCGATGATGCCAATAAAGTGCTTGTTGAAATTTGGGGAAATCCACCAGGTCAAAGTGTATTAGGTATGTTGTTCCCTGCGGGTGTTACGCCCTTTGATGCAGAGTCTTGGGCTGTAACGCTAGAGTACGAAGAAGACGGTTTTGTTTCTGACGAGGATGCTGATGAGATTGATTATGCGGAGCTCCTCGAGCAAATGAAGGCGGATACTCAGGGCGAAAGCGAGGCTCGAGTAAGTCAGGGTTTTGAGCCTATAGAGCTAGTGGGCTGGGCGGCAACTCCGTATTACGACGAAGCATCGCATAAGCTGCATTGGGCGCAAGAAATTAAATTTGGCGACGCAGATGTGAATACGCTAAATTATAATATTCGCGTGCTAGGTCGTAAGGGGGTGCTGGTGCTTAATTTTATTGCAGGCATGGAGCAAAAAGAATTAATAGAATCGAATATCGATACGGTATTGGCTTTGGCAGAATTCGAGCAAGGTTCTAAATATGAAGATTTTGATCCAGATCTAGATAAAGTTGCAGCCTACGGTATTGGCGCCTTGGTTGCTGGTAAGTTAGCGGCAAAGGCAGGCTTGTTTGCTATGCTGTTAATTTTCCTTAAGAAATTCGGTGTGATTATTGTTATTGCTTTGGGTGCTGCGGGTAAAGCGCTGTTTTCACGAAAAAAATCTTAATGGTTAAAAAACGCGTAGCTGAATACGCGCGAATTTTCTTTGTGAATTTCCCTCAATGATTACTGGCCGCTTGTATGCATCAAAAGCTAAAGCCCGATATTCTACTAAAGCAGTACCTTACTTGCCTATGCTTATCAATCGCCTACTCTATAATATAATTAAATACTTAGTCGGTTTTATGCTGTTAGGTAGCATCTTGCCGTATGTGGTCGTAAGATATTTTTCTGCCGAAAATGCTGTAAAAGTGTTCATCGAATCACCTCGGGAAATTGATTTTAATGGCACTATTCGAGTTGCGGCATACAATATTGCACATGGTCGTGGTGGAAAATACGGCGGTGATAATTGGAATGCTGAAACTCGAGGTGAAAGAGAGGCACGTCTGCGATTAATCGCGGATTTCTTAAGTGCGCAGGCTGTCGATATCGTGATTCTGAATGAGGTTGATTTTTCTTCGCACTGGAGTTACTCCCAAAATCAAGCCGAGTTTATTGCAAGGCATGCTGGTTTCTCGTACAGAGTAGAGCAGCGGAATTATGATTTATATCATCCTTTATTTAAATTGCAGTTTGGTAATGCCATATTGAGTCGATACCCTATCAATAGCGCCGAGTTACTGCCTTTTACCCCATTGTCAAAGTTTGAGAGTGTTGTTTTTGGCAATCACGATGGTGTTATTGCTGAGTTGAGTCTGAATAATGAAATTAACATATCGATTGTTGGGCTTCACTTAGAAGTTAGGGATCCCGGTAGCCGATTAAAAGCGTTCAGCGTACTGGAGGAGCTGATATCTCGGGCCGATAAGCCGACTTTCCTGGCTGGAGATTTCAATGCTGAAAAAAGTTTTGATTCCGGGAGTGATTCGGTTATAGATCGATTAGCGGAAATTGATGGTGTTGATTACTTTCCTCGCCCCTCTTTCAGTTCGGATAATTTCACTTTTCCATCAGAAAAACCATCGAAAACACTGGATTGGATTTTCATTCCATCCAGCGCTAAAGTTTTGCAGGGCACGGTGCCTCAGGTATTGTGGTCAGATCATTTCCCTGTGATTGTTGAAATAGAAATTTAAGATCATCTCCATGTGATCGCTGTATTCATATTCGCTGATAGCGAGCGAATATACTGGCGTTATTGCAGCAATTCTAAATTTTATACACAAAGGAACCAAGCGCTTAGCTATGTGTCTTGGGCTCTTCGGTATTATCATGGTCAATTTTACTCATAGTTGAGGCTATTAATGTTTGAATCTCCTTTTATGGACGCGGTTATTTTCTCCGTTCCCGGTACGCCGCTTTCGCTTAATTGGTACGGGCTAACATTTGCGGCCACTTTTTTGTTTGGTGTTTGGTACGCCAATCGGCGCAGTGATCGGCAGCCAGGGTGGGGCATAACGCGTGAAATTAATGGCGACTTACTCATGTACATCATTGTCGGTGTCATTGTAGGGGCCAGAGTGGGTTATGTCTTATTTTATGGCCTGGATCAGTTGTTCCCTGCTACCGAAACAGTGAATGCTGCCGGCACGGTTATCCGCTCAACGGGCTTTGATTTTTTCTTTATTTTCAAAATATACGAAGGTGGCTTGTCCTTTCATGGTGGGTTTCTGGGTGTTTGCGCTGCTTACCTGTTATTTGCACGAAAGCATAAGGTAAACCCTTTCACTATTGCCGATTGGGTGGTGCCTATTGTGCCGATGGGAATTACGTTTATACGAGGTGGCAATACAATTAACGGTGAACTTTGGGGTCGTGTCACGGAGTCCCCTTTAGGGGTCTACTTTATGAGGCTCCCCGAAAATGCTACCGGTGCACTGGTAGCGCGCCACCCATCGACTATTTATGAAATGTTGTTGGAAGGGGTGGTGATGTTTTTGGTACTACAGTGGTTTATTCGTAAACCACGCCCTCGCATGGCGGCTTCCGGCCTTTTTGTGGTCGGCTATGGTTTTTTCCGAACCAGTGTAGAGTTCTTTCGTCAACCGGATTCGCAATTGGGTGTTAATGGCTTTTTATACGGCACCGATTGGATTACGCGAGGGATGACGTTATCTGTCCCGATGGTTATTGCCGGTGCAGTAATGCTTATTATTGCTTATCGTTGGAATATTTATGATCACGAGCGTGCGCTGAAATAATAAATGCTTTGAGCGGTGGACTTATTTCAACGGCAAATAAACCTCGGTGAGTAAGTCGCATTCATCCACTTCGTGCGCAAAGTTAATGTACTGAAAAAAGCAAGGATAGTCCCTGAGTGTTTCGTTTGTTGTGCTAAGCCAATCGCGGTAAAGGTAATATACGCAGTGGTCTAAAGTACTATGGCTGCCTTTATGTTGGATCACAGCACAGCGTCCGCCGGGGATGATTCCCTTTTCAACGCCGAAATTATTGCTGGGCACATCCCCGGTTATGCTTCCGCCAACATCCCACGTGAAGTCCTCGGCAGGTGTCGTTTTGGGGTCGCTATAGGGGATGCCAAAAGTTTTGCTGGTTCTCACGGGTGAAAGCCCAGTGGCCTTACGCCATGCAATAAATGTAGCCGCAGTTTCTAAGACCTTTTGAGGGGAGCCTTTATGGCGCACAAAGGCAATGGGCGTTTCGTGGAATTGAATAGTGCGAACGGTCATGCTGGGTTCTCCTTGTGAGATGGTCGGCATATCAAATACTGTATGCCATTGTGGCCATGTTGGTTGGCTTCTGAATGCGCTGGGCGCTAAGCCCATTGTGCGTTTGAAGGCTCGGGCAAATGCTTCGGGTGATTCAAATCCGGCTTCTAGGGCAATATCCAATACCCGTTTGTCAGCTTCGAAGGCTAAGCGAAGTGATGCCCGTTTGAGCCTTGCCAGTTGAATGTATTGGCTTATGCTCATGCCGAGGTTAGCTTGAAAAACTCGATGAAAATGAAATCGAGAGAGTGCGGCCAGCTCACATAAAGTCGCTGGGTTTAGAGCTTCATCAAGATTGTGTTGGATATAGTCACAAACCCGCGCTAGCCGTTTATTGTGTCTGGCGTTCATATATTGCCCGCATAAGGTGCTCTTAATAGGTGGCTAGTATGCCCGCGCTTAAGAGGCTAATCCTGACTTATATTGCGCAATGTACTTCTGGCTGAGTGGATGAAACACGGTTTCATTCACTCGTACTTGCGACGCCCTCCTTAATATCGTTACTCAAAGCGTTACCTGCATTCCCATGTTTAACCTAAAAATGGTAGTTGAGAGTCAACAAAATGCGTGGTCACCTTATTGGTGATAAGGGGCGTGCATTAAATAACTTCCCGTTTTTGAATTCCTGGGTGCATGCTTGTCTTCGTTAAAAATATTTGCAATAGCCGGCTATTACGTCATATTTTCGCCTCGTCAAGCAAGCATCCACAAACCCAAATTCCAGCAACTTATTCCGTGCACGCCCCTAAGCCATTTTTATCGCGCCTTAGGTACGCCAAGGGGATGCGTAGACTTGGAGAGTTCAACTGCTGTTTTTAGGTTTAAGACACTTTTAAATGCAAAGCCTTTTGGCCGAACGGTTGGTTTTGTGGTTCTCGTGCAGGTCGTATCTATTTATGAGTGTCTAATTAAGGTTTTTAATAGGTCGGTTATCCTGCTTAAACTGAATGTTTGCAAGGCGGCGAGGTGCACTTTAATGGCGGTGAGTTGACTGTTGATGGGTTAATGAAATCTCCATTTTTACCTTATAAATAGGCATATTTCTATGTTGACTCTTAGTGATTTTGTTTCGCTTTGAGTCATTTCGACCCTTTAATATTAAAATGTTTCGGAGCTAAAGGCGCACCTTATAAACATGTTTTTTAAAAAGTTCAAAAAGACTATAACTGTGTACTAAAACCTGCTTTATATGGCGCACTTTACGTTTTGGTGTGATCCTCTACGCATTTCCATGTCCTTATATGCGTCCATACGTTGATTAGGACGAAGTATTTTCGCAACCCCGTAAATTAGCCTTCAATGTCAGCCCGCCCACTATTGGCGGCATTGGCACTCAATAAGGCAAATAAAAAAGGGTATAGCGATGTCCAAAATAAAGCTTTCGCCGCAGACCATAGGTTCGGTATTGGCCATGACGACCGTTTTGTCGGCATGTACCGGCACCGGCGATTCGTCTTCTACGGGTAGTCTAACCAGTGAGGCTCATTCGAGCAGTTCGGTAATGTCGACTTCCAGCGAAACACAAGCAAGTAGTGTTTCGTCCAATACTGGTACCACAAGCAGCGCTGCAAGTAGCCAAGCGCCGATTGGTAACTTAGAGAGTGGAAAAGCGATTTTGGAAGGCGGCAACTGTAATACCTGCCATAAAGATGCTGGTGAAGTTGAGCAAGGTAAGTACGGTGGCTTATTCCCTATTAACGTGAATAGCTGGAGCTACCCGACGAGTGATCGTTACACCGATAAAAACTACAGCGGCGATAGTGTTAATGCTTTGGCGGCCTTTATTAGCCAAGAAATGCCGACCAATGCGTTAGGCTCTTGCAGCCTGGGTGATTGCGCTTCTGATGTGGCGGCCTACCTGTGGAGTTTGCGTGGTAATACCCTTCCACCAGTAGTGGATGGACTAGCTTGCACCTCTAGCGACCCTGTTTATTATGGTCAGCGTGGCTTTAAGCTGCTGACTTCCTTCGAATACCACAACAGCCTTCAAAGCTTATTTAACGTCGACCTCGCCGAGGATTTCTCAACGACGGCACGTGCCTCTTCAGACGAAAACATTGCACGCTTGCCCAACCATAAAAATATTGCCATCCAAGAGCAACGCTTAGACTTGTATTACAAGAACGCCTCTGACTTGGCTGCTTGGGCTCTCAGCACAAATGGCGCTTTGCCATTTCAATGCGCAAACTTTGGCACTGCCGCCTGTGCGGAAGACTTTATTAATCAATTTGCCTTTAAGGCTTACCGCCGTCCGCTAACTAATGATGAGAAAGGTGATTACACCGATATGATCGTCAATGGTATTAGTGCGATTAAAGGGATGGAGTGGGCGATTACAACGGTGCTCAGTTCGCCAGATTTTCTGTATCGCAACGAGCTCGGTAAATCTGTAGCGGATGTGCGTGAAAAGGGTTGGGAGCTGCCGGTTGTTGCTTTTGATGGCGCCGTTACCATTGGTGGTTCGGCATTGGTACAAGCCGAAGATTATAAAACGATGACGGGTGTAATGGCCGAGCCCACTGAAGACAGTGGTGGTGGTTCTAACCTGGGCTATATTGATGCCGGCGATACGATGGATTACGCCATTAATGTGCAGTACCCAGGCCGTTATACCATTGCTTACCGTGTGGCTAGCGAAACGGGTGGCGGTATCCTTAGTGCTGCGGGCACCACGACCAATTTACCGAGTACTGGTGGCTGGCAAGTGTGGCAAACCGTTGAGCAAACAATTTCGCTGGAGGCGGGCGAGCAAACTTTGCGCCTTACGGCCGCAAGTGCAGGCTTTAACCTGAACTGGTTTAGCCTAATGTACAACAGCGATGCGACTCCATTGCGTGTTGAAGCCGAGGATTACACCGCCATGAGTGGTGTAATGACGCAGGCAACAGACGATACTGGCGGTGGCCAAAACGTGGGCTATATCGATGCAGACGATACCCTAGATTACACCTTCAATTTACCGGAAGCGGGCGTTTACCTTGTATCGTACCGTGTTGCCAGCGAGCCTGGCGGTGGCGCTTTAATGTTAGCTGGCGTAACGCCCAGCTCTGTAGCGGTACCAAGTACGGGCGATTGGCAAGCGTGGACGACCATTAGCCAGGAAGCGGTATTATCGGCTGGTGAGCAAAACCTTCGTTTGGTCGCTACCAGTGCTGGCTTTAACCTTAACTGGTTGGAATTTACCTATCTAGGTGCCGAGCCTACTACCGTGGCAAGCGAAGAATTCGAGAAGCTAGCGCTGGCCGATGGTGATGCCTATGTGTTGGATCCTTACGAGTACGCTTCGGCACTTTCGTACATGTATACCGCCAGCGCACCGGATACCGAGTTATTAAAAGCGGCAGCGAAAGGCGAACTGGATAACCCTACGCTTACAGAAGCGCACATTGAGCGCATGATGAACTCTGAGTTGGGCCATGCACAAGCACAGCGTTTCGTTGCTAAGTGGTTAAAAACCGATGGTGTTAAATTAGTATCGCGTGATAACCCCGACTTTACCGCGCAAGTAAAAGCTTCTATGGCTGAAGAAGTTCGCCAGTTATTCGATCACATATTTTACGACCCCTCAATTCCGTTCTCCGACCTGTATGGCGCGGACTATACTTTCTTAGATTCCACCTTATCGGCTTTTTACGACATTCCAGGCGGCGGAAACGCACCAATGGCATTTAACAAAGTCGCAACAGATAGCCGTGGCGGTGTTATTACATCGGGTGCTTTTATGGCTTTTAACGCTAAAGAAGATGGCACTGCACCGATTATTCGTTCGGTAGTATTGCGCCAAAATATGTTGTGCCAAGAAATCCCACCACCACCTACATTGAATGACGAAGGTGCTGACCGCACGATAAACCAAGCCGAAGTCGATCGCTTGCGCGCGCTAGGCGAGTTAACCACTGCCGAAAGTTTCGATTTGCTAACAAAGACGGATGCATGCGCTGCCTGCCATCAAGAAATTATCAATCCTTTATTCGGAATGGATGACTTTGACCATGTGGGCCTACCGCGTAAGCGCATTAATGGTGAAGTGGTTCAGCAGGGTTTAGGTGAAAACGGTAAAGACGATGTCATTATTGATTGGATTAACAATGGGGTACTTTACGGCATTAATAGTATTGATGATGTTGTACCAGAGGCCAATGAAAGTGGCGGTATTCGTTTTGTTGGTGCCAAAGACTTGTCTGAAAAAATGTCACTAGAGCCCGCCGTAGCCAGCTGTTTTACGCAGCGATCTTTCCGCTTTGCAACGGGGTATCCGCTAAATGCCAAAGCCGAAAGTGAGTCGGACCGTGATTACAGCAACGAACAGAAAGGGCACGCGGCCTGTAACGCACGTGATTTAAATGCAGTATTTGAAATGAATAACCAAAGTCCTTACGAGCTTTATAAGGCGATTGGTACTTCTGATGTCGTTCGCTTTAAGAAAAACTAAGGCCGTGTCTGTGCGGGTTAGCCCGCACATTAACAGCGTCGTAAAGCATAAATAGGTTTTATTATGAAAATGAATAAAAAAATATTTGGATTAACACCCAGCGAAGCCGTAAGACACGATAGCAGTCTAAAGAACACCTTGGCCGATGGCGTGCGCGAGAAAAAAGCGTTTTTAGCCAATGAAGAAAAAGCCAGCGTCGAGCGCAAAAATTTTGTAAATAAAGATCGCCGTCGTTTTTTAGATATGATTGGTAAAGCTGGCGTTAGTTTACAAGCATTGGGTGGTTCTAGCTTGGTGGCGGGTGCTTTTGCATCACGTAATGCTTTAGCCGCTGAAGATTTCATGAATAAAAACGTCGTTTTTGTTTATGTGAGTCAAGGTGCGCCAGGTGACCAATGGTTACCCGATGGCGCGAATGGAACACGCGGGGCTTCCAACCCTTATCGCGATGAAGGTGTGAGTGATTTAATGGCATTCCGCCATGTGAATGTAGAGGTGAATGGTCATGACAGTGGGCGCCAAGCCTTAGGGGACCCGCAAAACCAGTGGCACTTACATAAGCCAACGGTTGATATGCGTATTGCCGAAGTGATTGGCGGCACAACGCCATACGGCATGATGTATTTAGGCGCAAATGCTTTAATGGGGATGAACCAATTTGGCGAGCCCAAAGAATTATTGATGATCAGTGATGCGGGTATTCCAGTTGATGGGCCGCGGGCTGCACTCAATCAATTTTTTAATTCACCGCCTGCCATTAAAAATGATAATGGCCCTAATCAACTAATTGCAATGCAAGAGCGAGCCGTAAACGCTTTGAAGAGTAAGTTGGGTGCCGAAGAATATAACCGTATTCAATCGCACCTAAATGCACTAGACAGCTTGGAATCACGTATTGTCCCTAAAGATGAAGAAGAGCCCTTTAACTTAGGTGCCTGTAATCAGCAGGGTATAAACTTATTTCAAGAGACCTTAAATCAAGGTTATGGCCAAGCGGATGTTATCGCTTCGGCGTTTGCTTGTGGTTTAACCAAGGTTGCGGTATTGCAGGTGGGCGATAATAAAGCGCATTACACAATGCCGGGATTTTTCGACCGTGAAGTACACGGCGATGGTTCGCACAGCGGAAACTACAACGATTTTATTTCGTGTTGCCGCGGGCACCAAACCGTACCAGCTTACATGCTTAAAAAATTAAGAGACACCATCGGTGCCGATGATAAACCGCTTATCGATAATACCGTTTTTGTTGTAACCAACTGCATGGGCGATGGTCGTGAGCATACGCCTTATGCTAGCCCTTGGGGTATGGCTACGCGTATGTCAGGTTTTAGAAATGGTTTCTCGGCGGGTGATGGCGGTAATTGCCGCGATTTTATCAGTGCTATTCCGGTCGGGATGGGTTTACCCGATGGCATGTACACCAACTTAGGTGGCGACCCCAGCCGCGCAAATATATTAGCGTAATTTTTGTTTTATCCTGTATTACCCTAAGTGCTATCCCAGTAGTGCTTTTTTGTCGCGCCTTCGGGCGCGACCTTTTTATTTAAAATATTTAGCGCTACGCACGCGTTAAATAATGGCAAAGTATACGAGTGTGTAGGCATTTCTGAATGCAATTGAAACAATCACGCTATATTATCCATATCATCTTGCCCAATCCCTGTTTTCGTTACCTTGCGTTGCCGCGGGATACTTATTGGGCCCCTATCAAATAGTAAAGAGCTAGGAATATTTCATGAAATACCGTCCCTTATTGCTAACCGCTTTATCGTGTGTTTTGGTTGCGTGCCAACAAACACCGACAAAGCAAGATGAAACAAGTAAGTTAGCAACTGAAGCGCCAGCATTGGGCGCACCAGTTGCCGTGTATACGACAGCAAAAAATACCGATCAACGGCTAGCCGAAGGTAAAGCATTAGCCTTTACTAAGAGCGTTCAGCCTTCTGAGGGTGAAGTTTCCGTTTTTGTTAACCCCCATAAGGCCTTTCAAACCTTTATTGGCGTAGGAGGAGCATTTACGGATGCAAGTGCTGAAGTTTTTGCGAAGTTACCCAAGGATAAGCAGCAAGAGTTGTTAACCGCTTACTACGATAAAGAACAGGGTATTGGTTATAGTCTTGCGCGTACGACTATTCATAGCTCCGATTTTGGTAGCCACAGCTTTACTTACATTGAAGATGGCGATAAGGAATTAAAGACTTTTTCTATCGATCATGACCGCGAATTTCGTTTGCCGCTGATTAAGCAAGCGATTGCGGCAGCCGGTGGTGAATTGTTAGTGTATGCAAGCCCATGGAGCCCGCCAGCATTTATGAAAAGTAATAACAATATGCTCAAGGGGGGCAAGTTATTGCCCGAGTATTTTGACAGCTGGGCCATGTATTACACTAAATTTATTAAAGCTTATGAGGCCGAAGGTATTCCAATTTGGGGGATTACTATCCAAAACGAGCCTATGGCCGTTCAGCGCTGGGAATCCAATATTTATACTGCCGAAGACGAACGTGATTTTTTGAAGAATCACTTAGGTCCGATAATGGAGCGTGAGGGCTTAGGCGATAAAAATATCGTGGTGTGGGATCATAATCGCGATTTAATTAGCCAGCGTGCCAATACGATATTTGAAGACCCCGAAGCCGCTAAATACGCTTGGGGTATTGGCTTTCATTGGTATGAAACTTGGGCTGGTGGTACCACCATGCACGATAATTTATACAACGTAGCGCAATCTTTCCCCGATAAAAAACTACTGTTTACCGAAGGCACTAACGAGAATTTTTCACGTGATAAGTATCAGCATTGGCCAAACGCCGAGCGTTATGGACATTCGATGATTAATGATTTTAATGCAGGAACTGTAGGCTGGACAGACTGGAATATTTTGTTAGATGAAAACGGCGGCCCTAATCACGTGCAAAACTTTTGCTTTTCACCGATACACGCCGACACCCGTACTGGCGAGTTAATCTATACGCCAAGTTACTACTATATTGGGCATTTTTCGAAATTTATTACACCGGGAGCCAAGCGTATTAGCACCACGGTAAGCCGAAGCCACTTGCTGGCAACGTCTTTTAAAAATGAAGATGGAAAAACAGCGACTGTAGTGATGAATCAAACAGATAACGATATTGACTACAACTTTATTGTAGAAGATAAAGAGGTAGAATTAACCATTCCTGCACGTGCTATGCAGACACTTGTTTTTTAAGTTTTAAGAATGCGCGCTATTTTTTTAGTGTGACTTAAATGCTGCGTAACGGCTGAAATTATTTTCAACCCGTTGCGCAGCATTTTCCGTTTATATACCTGCCAATGGCCCCGATGCAGGGTCGCCATAAAAAGACAACTCAAAGTCAAACCGATTCAATATTGCTGCATGTAAGGCGGCTGTGCGCGCACCATTGGCGTTAATAACGCGGCCTGGCTCAAAACCGCCCGCACGTCCTGCAAGCAGAGTCGGCATATCGCGCCGAGAGTGGGAATCGCCGTTGCCATTTTCAGAGCAATAAAGCGCAAGGCTTTCGTCGTAAAGGCTGCCAGTAGGGGTTTGTGTTTTGCGCAGTTTATCGACGAGATAAGCAAAGCGGCGGGTTTTAAAGCGTGACGTTAATACTACCCGTTGGTCTGCAATGCGCGCGGCTACATCGCGGGGTAGGGCATCTAAATCTTTGGCGCGATCGTTATCGCCGAGCTTGTGTGAGATAAAGTGATCGCTGTAGTTACCTACGCCAATAGTACCGGCCTCGTCGCGGCTGCCATCGCCTAAAATGTAATCGGAATAATTAACACCCCAGCTATTGCTGTATTGAACCGTGGCTACATTGGTTAGGTCGCAAGCCATGGCTAGCACGGCAATATCAATAAAGAATTTTGACTTGTCGTGGAAGTTATTACCCGAGCCATTTATTTGCGCAGAGCCGCAAGAATGCGTGGTGCTAATTTGTTGTTCTAGGGTACGAATGCTATCTAGAAATTCATCCACACGCTGTTTATCGGCCTGCCCAAGCTTGGACTGCAGTTGCGAACAGTCTTCTTTCAAAAAATCGAGAATGCTGGCATTGCGCAGGGCTACGGCATTGGCCGTTGCTGAGTTTTCGGCAGCGCCGAATAATTTGTTAAATAAACGGCGTGGGTCGCGCTCGGTATCGGCCGGTGTGCCAGCGCCTACCCAAGAAACATAGCCTTGTGATAAAGCTAAATCGGTAGAGGCTGACATAGCCAGATAAGGGTAGGGGCCGGCATGTTTTTGTGCAATTAACATGTCCAAGCTCGGAGCGGCCGGTGTTGATGCGTCGCCACCATTCGCCTTTTTATAGGCTTGTAGTGCCATCGAACAAGTGTGAATGTTGGTATTCAAACCTTCGTGGTTAACGCCGTTAACTACGGTAATATCTTGATAAATCGCTTCGCACGAGGGCCAGATACCTTCGGCGGCAAAACCGGTTAAATCTTGCATGGCCGATGACAAATTGCCAGGCTCTAACTTCCCTGTGCGCGGTTGCCAGCGGCCAGGATCTGTTCCGTTAGGATAAAAAAAGCCAAAGAATCTTTTCGGTGTAGTATCGGCTGTGGAAGCTTTAGCGGGCATCATCGCTTCTAGCATCGGTAAAGAAAGTGCTGCGCCGGCACCGCGCAATAATGTGCGTCGGGGTAGCATTTTATTTTTTATAAACATAGTGTTCTCCGGCTAACCGCCAAAAGGTGCTTAATTAACGGGCTAATCATTTGGCGGTACCAAAAATTCTTACTTCGCGAAGCGCAGACCACTCGGTAATATTGCCGTAGGTGCCTGTAATGTTAATGCGTATATAGCGCGCTTTTGTGGGGGCAAATAAATCACTGATCTTATCGCCGCCTTGCATACTGTTGAGTCGATCGACAACGCGGGTATAATTAACGCCATCAACAGAAGCCGAAATTTCGTATTGGTAGGGTCTTTCTAAATAGGGGTAAACTTCACTTTGCACCACGGTATATAAGCCACCTAAGTCGATGGTGGCGCGCTGGGGGAAATCATAAGCTGACCAGCGAGAATCCCCGTTAAGGCTATTGTCGGTAATGCGAAACCCTGTGTTTTCGCCTTCTTGCGCGGTGGTGGTCACGGGCTTGTTCGATGCCACGTTTTCTACCGTTGGTTCCGGTTCGATTTCTGTTTTAGGTTCTGGCGCTAATCGCACACGAAAAGACGGGTCTTCAACCAGTGAAAGTAGCAGCGATGTGAATTGCCTGCCCGAATTTTGGAACTGCTGACCTGCGCGCTCAACGGTGCAATGGTCAGTATCTTGCGGTTCGTGGTTACGGGTGTATAAAAAGAGTCGATCGGCTAAGCAGGCGCCCACTTCAGGCATTTCAGATAAGGCTTCGGCAATGGAGCGAATACTTTGAATACTCTTATCGTTGGCATCGGGGAAGCCTGCTGCAACGGGGAAATCCAAAAGATTGACGTCGTTATCGAAAAGCCCTTGCCGGCTAAAGGGGGCGAAAGCAACACCGATGGGATCGATTTGTGAATGGCAGCGTTCGCAGGCAGGGTCTTCATTGCGCGCAGCAATAATTTCCATTGGGGTATAACCGGAAAATTTTCCATTAATAATATCGGCGATACCGCTGGGTAATTTTAATTCTTGGCACAAGAAGGTACCGCGTAACCAATTGCCGCGAATGGCCACTAAATCACCATCGGTTTTAGCAAACATATTAGAGGCATGGGTGAGTATGCCGGTATAAGCGCGCGGGTGGTTGGTCGGTAATAAAGTCGTGTTATTGTTTACCGAATTTAAATTGTAATAGCTGGCTAGTTGAGGTGTTAAATAGGTTTTGTTTTCGGTAAATACACCCATGAAATCTTTATCTTGCCACACATATTCGCTGAGTAATTGATTCGTTTCGGCGCGCATATCATCGAATATAGTGTTGTACCAATTCGCCGGTTTTTCTACGGGTTCATTTAATAAGTTGGTTGCTAGCCACTGTTCAAAAAAATCGGTTAAATGTGTTTTGGCCCGAGGGTCTTTTAGCATTTCTTGTGCAATACTTTTGAGACCGCTTTCGTTATCCAGTTGGCCGCTTTCAGCTTTATCCAGCAGCTCGGAAGAGGGGCCTTGCCCCCAAAGTGAAAATGCTAAACGCGAGGCTAGCTCATAACGATTGAGTGTCGATAGCCCCTCTACACTATTGCCCACCTCTACACGGTAAATAAAGTGTGGCGAGCTTAGTATGACTTGAATGGCGAGGGTGAATTGATCTTGTGTAGAGCTGCTTTGGGTTAAGGCAAATTGTTGAATACGATTGCTTTCTTCGTTGGTCAGCGGGCGCCTAAAAGCGGTGCGGCCAAAGTGATTAATAAAGGTATTTAGGCAGCTCGCATTGTTGTAATCGCAGCCTAATACTCGATCGCGCCTGTCGCTAGCATTCATTAATGCCTCAGCCTCTTGGCCGGCTACAGCGATATAACCGCTAAGGTGGCTTACTTGCACGCTTTGTACGCTGGCTATCGTTTTAAAGTTGTGAACTGTGGGGTCATCGGGGATGGCGCTAACATCGGGTGCTTCGCTCAGTTGAAAAATCGCTTGTATTGTATTGGCGTATTCTTGCTGTGATAGCCGCTTGAAGGTACTAGGGCTCGGTTGTGTTTCGGTGTCAGCGCAGGCGTTGCTATTCGGTGTGTGGTTAAAAACACTGATCACAAAGGCTGCGACATTGACCGCGCAGTCACCGGCACATTGTTGCGTGGCGTTGGCATTGCCTGGCGGCATGGCGATGTCGGTAAAGTGAGCAAAGCTAGCGGCGTTATTGCAGACCGAACAACCTACGAGTGAAGGGGCATTAAATTGATCAACGCCCTCGCCATTTTCACCATGGCACAGTTGGCAGTGGGCTTTGTATTGCTGTTGGCCTGTAATTACATCGCCGGCGATAGGTGGTTCGGTAGGGCTTGATGACGATACCCCCGCACTGGACGAGCTGCCCAGTGCGCTTGAAGAACTGAGCGCATTACTGCTGACGGAGGGGTTATTGGGCTGGCTACTGGATAGGTTGGTTTCTTGTTCTGTCCCTGTGCAGGCAGCAAATAAAAGGCAGCTGGCTAGCACAAGTGAAAATGTTCTCATCACGATGTGACCTCGAGGATCGATGGTTATCATTTGATTGGACTGGGTTTGACGTAATAAGCTAATGTCCCAAATTAAGCCGCCAAAAGTCCACGCCTTTAATCGCTAGTTTCGTAAGAGTTGAGGGGCTTGTCACAGGGTGGGCGAAAATGTGCTGAGGTGGTGTTGTTTGGGGTGTTTTGCGTGGCCTTCCCCGGTGAGCTTTTAGCGATATATCTCACAGGGGGGGCAGGGTCTGTAACACTTTAGGGGCGAGGCAATAATAGTTTATCCAATTAGGCGAAGAGATCGGCTTTC
>NZ_CEXWTU010000023.1:0-35064 GCF_982758155.1 Marinagarivorans sp.
GGTAACTTGTGGTGGCGGCGAAACTTGTGCCACTAAAGGTTTTTGCGGAACAAAGTTTTCTGCTTTTTTCTCTTCTTCCAGTTCATCGGCGTGAGGGTCTGAAATTTCTATTTTATAGCTTTGATCTGTGCCTTCTACTTCGTCGTCGCGCAAGCGAGTGACTTCGTAGTGGGGCGTAACCATGCGCTCGTTAGGTATGATTACGACGCGGGTTGAATGGCGTGTTTCAATGTTGTTGATTTCGGTGCGCTTTTCATTCAGTAGGTAAGTGGCTACGGGTACAGGGACTACTGTGCGAATTTCGGCGCTGCGTTCTTTTTTGGCCTCTTCTTCTACTATTCGTAATATGGAAAGCGCTAGGGAGCGGGTGCTACGAATAGTGCCTTGGCCTGTGCAGCGTGGGCACATCTTTGAGGTTGTTTCTTCAAGCGATGGACGCAAGCGCTGGCGAGACATTTCGAGTAGGCCAAAGCGGGAAATTTTTCCGATTTGAACGCGTGCTCTGTCCATGCCGAGTGCGTCGCGCATACGGTTTTCGACTTCGCGGCGGTTGCGGTCTGGATGCATGTCGATAAAGTCGATAACGACTAGGCCACCGATATCGCGAAGACGCATTTGGCGCGCAATTTCGTCGGCGGCTTCTAAATTGGTGGCGAGTGCGGTTTCTTCAATGTCTCCGCCTTTGGTGGCGCGGGCAGAGTTGATGTCGATAGAGACCAGGGCTTCGGTGGGGTCGATAACAATGGATCCGCCGGAAGGAAGCTTTACTTCACGCTCAAAGGCGGTTTCTATCTGGCCTTCGATTTGGTAACGGTTGAAGAGGGGTACTTCATCGTTATAGTACTTAATTTTGTGCTTTTCTTGCGGCATCACTTGTTGGACAAACTGCTGCGCAAGAAGGAATGAGTCGTGTGTGTCGACAATAACTTCGCCAATATCTGGGCGGAGGTAGTCGCGAATTGCGCGGATGATGACGTTGCTTTCTTGAAACAAAAACTTCGGTGCGCTAACGCCAGTCGAGGCATCAATAATGGATTGCCATACGCGAACGAGATAATTGAAGTCGTTTTGAAGGTCGATAGCGCTTCGGCCAACACCTGCGGTGCGCACAATAATACTCATGCCTTTTGGCATATCGAGTGAGCTAAGTGCTTCCTTTAGCTGGGAGCGGTCGTCGCCATCAATACGACGAGAAATACCGCCGCCGCGAGGGTTGTTCGGCATTAACACAAGGTAACGGCCGGCCAAGCTAATGAAGGTAGTTAGTGCGGCGCCTTTGTTGCCGCGCTCTTCTTTATCGACTTGAACAATGACTTCGGTGCCTTCTTTGACAAGGTCTTTGATGCGGCCGCGATCACTTTTGCCGTCTTGCTTAACGAAGTATTCGCGTGAAATTTCTTTTAGGGGAAGGAATCCATGCCTGTTAGCGCCATATTCAACAAAGGCGGCTTCTAGGCTGGGTTCAACGCGTGTGATTTTGCCTTTATAGATGTTGGATTTTTTTTGTTCGCGCTGTTGGTTTTCAATATCAAGGTCGTAGAGCCATTGGCCGTCGACAAGTGCCACGCGGATTTCTTCGGGTTGGCTGGCGTTGATAAGCATTCTTTTCATTGGTTGTGTTCTCTTTGCTTTTAGCAATTATGCAAAGCACAAGCCCAAGAAAGTGCATACAGCCGATAGCGGCTAGGTGCGTGCTGCAGGCTAAGTGGCAAGTGCTAAATCGAGCTTGCCTACTTAATTGGCCTTTAATGTGAGGCCTTGCGGTGCGCGCATACAGTTATACAAGTGTTAGGACGTCGCAAGCGTGCTTGCGGGTTTCCAGTAGGCGGTATTGTGACCGGCCAGTGACTTGTGTTTCAGTTGCTGAGCAATACTCAGCAACTGCTGTTAATTCGTCTATCGTGTCCTTTGGCTTTTGAATGCCGTGAGCGCTGTGTTTTTGGGCCTTTGCCGCAAAAGTGAAGCGTCTTCAGGGTCTTCGTCGCATAGTGCGAAAGCGAAGGCGTGGCGCAAAGCGGTTAATGCTCGCTTGCTGCCAAAACTGCAAGCACATCTTGAGATGCGCGTTGGCTTTTATCTATCGGTTTAAGTTTATGTTGTTTTGCTCAGTGGTGAGCGAGGGAGGGGTTTTTGGCGGTAATTAAGTTGCCTAGTAAACGCACCATCCCAATTGCACTTGTAGCTATTTGCTCCATAGCGCTAATTATTTCAGTGTGCAGTCACTCAATCGGTCCGAACTGGGCGAGCATTTGCTCTGTAGGGCTACTGTACTGATAGATATGCCCAGTCAGGTGTGACAGCTGCTGGAGTGTAGCACTTAGGTATGAGGCTTTCAAATGTGTGCAAGTATTTAATATGGGGCTTTTATAGAGCTGCTTGAAAGGGGGGTGTAGAATTGCGCGTTTTATGCGCTAGGTTACGTCATGAGTGAAGTTAAATTTATAGAAGTCCCTGAAGAATATGAGGGCCAGCGCTTAGATAATTTCTTGCTGGCACGCTTAAAGGGCGTGCCTAAATCGATGATTTATCGGGTGATTCGAAAGGGAGAGGTCAGGGTTAATAAGGGTAGGGCAAAGCCGGATCGTAAGTTGGTGGGTGGAGATATTGTGAGAGTACCCCCAGTTAAAACGAAAGAGGTGGAGGTGGTGACGCCATCGCAAGGTTTGGTTAAAACACTCAGTGATGCCGTTTTGTATGATGACAATGGTTTACTGATCATTAATAAGCCTTCTGGATTGGCGGTGCACGGGGGTAGTGGCATTAATGTGGGGCTTATTGAGGCTTTGAGGCAGGCGTATGAGGCGCCGTTTTTGGAGCTGGTGCATCGCCTGGATCGGGATACTTCAGGTTGCGTAATGGTCGCGAGAAAGCGCAGTGTTTTGAAACATTTACAGGAGGCTTTACGGCATAAAGGGGTGATACAAAAGCATTACTTGGCTGTGGTTGTTGGGCGCTGGCCCAAGCATATTACACGGGTGGATGTACCGCTGAAACGCTGTGAATACCCTAATGGTGAGCGTGTTGTTCGTGTGCATTCAGAGGGTAAGGCGTCTGTTACTGAATTTAAAGTGCTTCAGTATTTTGATGGCTTTACGTTGGTTGAGGCTAAGCCGCTAACCGGGCGAACGCATCAAATTCGCGTGCACGCCCAGCATGTTGGATGTTCCTTGGTGGGGGATGATAAATACACGCCACCTGAAGAGAATAAGCGTTTTCGGGGCAAAGGTTTTAAACGTTTGTGTTTGCATGCTTATGGCCTGCAGTTGCGCTTTGCTGACGGCGCACCGTTGTCTGTGCGTGCGCCTTTACCTGCAGAGTTGTTGCGCCCTTTGGTTGCGTTGGGCTTGGAGGTCTCGAATGCTGATTATTTTTGATTGGGATGGCACAGTGAGTGATTCAACTGCAAAAATAGTCCGCTGCGTTCAGCTGGCTGCCAAAGAGTTGGGGTTTCCTGTTCTGGCGCCATTGGCAATCAAAGAAATAATCGGATTAAGTTTGGTCAATGCGGTGGCTCAGTTGTATCCGCGATTACCGCTGGAGCAAGTTGAGGCGTTGGCTCAGAGTTATAGTCGTCACTATATCGCCGATGCCGAGGTGCCTGGTTTTTATCCCGGTGCGCTCGAAGCGTTGGAGTCGTTGCACAGTAACGGTTTCTCGTTGGCTGTTGCTACGGGAAAGAGTCGCAAGGGGTTGGATCGAGTGCTTGATCAGTTGGGCGTTGCGCAGCTTTTTTCGTACTCGCGCTGCGCTGATGAATCGGCTTCAAAGCCCGATCCTCTAATGCTCACTGAAATTTTGCTGGAAAGTGGTCGCACTCATAAGCAGGCTTTGATGATAGGGGACACCGAATTTGATATGGCAATGGCGCAGGCTGTAGCTATGCCACGTGTGGCCGTTAGTTATGGCGCCCATCATATTGATCGTTTGAAGCCCTATGATCCTGAGTTATGCGTTGATAATTTGGAATTAATTGTACCTTGGCTCGATGGTCGGCGAGAGCGGCTTGGCTAGGTTGGTTGATGGGTTTGTAGTAGCGGGTTAACGCCGAAGTGGCGTAAGAACTCGGCTGTGCGAATTAGGGGTAAGCCAATAAGTGCGCTTGGGTCATCACTCGCTATTCGTTTGAATAGCATGCACCCGGCCCCTTCACTTTTAAAGCTGCCGGCGCAGTCGATGGGGTTGTCTTGCTGGATGTAGTTTATTATCTCTTCGTTGGTCAGTTTGCGAAAAGTGACTTCTGTTGTAATGACATCGCTGTATTGTTTGCTGCCTTGCTGGACACTCAATGCGGTGTGGAAAAGTACGGTACGCCCTGATTGGCGCTTGAGTTGTTCGAAGGCTTTTTCGGCAGACCCTGGTTTCCCCAGTAGAGCGCCATCGGTCCAAGCCACTTGATCGCTGCCTATAATGATTTCTTCAAATGAAGCGTCGGGGCGATTGGCTACTGCTTGAGCTTTTGCTTTGGCAAGCCTAAGTGCGCTCTCTTCGGGCGCCTCGTTTGCGAGAGGCGATTCATTAATGTTGGGTGCTATGCAAGACGCTTGGATATTAAGTTTACTTAAAAGTGCGCGGCGGTATTTTGATGAGGACGCAAGAATGATGTCGGGCATGTGCGGCTTAGCTGGTAATTGGGTTGATGGCTAACACGGCATTGATGACGTGTCGTTTTCCGTCGCGGTAAATTTCGAGCAGTATTTTTTCACCTGGTCGAGACTCTTTCACTTCTTGCATGCTGCGCAAACCGCCATTTAAGCCGTTACTGACCTTTTGATTGTTGACCTTCACAATAATGTCGCCGGGTTGCAGGCCTGCCACGTGGGCAGGGCCGCTATTGTATACACCTGTCACGAGTAAACCGTGAGGCGAGGGTAGGCTATAGCGGCTGGCAATTTGAGGTGAGATGGGTTGTGCGGTTACGCCGAGCCACCCGCGAACAACGCGGCCAAATTCAATAATATCGTTTAGGCTTTGCAGGGCTGTTTCGGCGGGGATGGCTAGCCCTACGCCGTTAAGGTCGTTGTCGCCGATGCGGTCAAGCATTGCGGTGTTGATGCCCACTAGGTTGCCAAAAGCATCGATTAAAGCGCCGCCGCTATTGCCGGGGTTAATGGCGGCATCGGTTTGTATAAAATTTTCAAAGGTGTTGATGCCTAGCCCGTATCGGCCGACTGCAGAAATAATGCCTTGGGTAACGGTTTGCCCCATACCAAAGGGGTTGCCAATTGCGAGTACCACATCGCCGACAAGCATGCCTTGGTTGGAAGGGATGGGAATGGCGGTGAGCTGGTCCAGTTCTATTTTGAGTACTGCAAGGTCGTTTTCCTTGTCGATCCCAATGAGGTCTGCTTGCGCATCTCTGCCGTCTTGGAGTTGAACGACAATTTCGTCGGCTCCCTGAATGACATGATTATTGGTAAGTAGGTAACCTGTTTCGGTCACGATAACGCCAGACCCTAGCGCTGACTGCATTCTTTCTTGGCGGGAAGTGTCGGCGTTGTTAAAAAAGTGACGAAATAAGGGGTCGTCAAATAGAGGATGGCGAGCGCGCTTTAGTTTCTTGCGGGTGTAGATGTTTACAACGGCGGGGGAGGCTCGTTGTACGGATTGAGCGTATGATGTTGGCTGTCCCCAGCTGTTGTTTGGCGCGAAAGCGCCGCTGCTGCGCGGGTTCATCTGCGGCATAACAACAAGGGCTATTAACGCTGAAAATAACCCTATAACAAGAGGCCAACGGGTATAAAGGAATACTTGGTAGAGCACGATTTAGCGCGCTTCAGTTGGCTTCGTTGCGGTCCGCACTTCAATGCTGTCGACTTCATCAACTTCTTCTTTTAAGCCAAACTCTTCACTCAGGACGCCTCCGGCTCCGGGTGCTTTAGGTGCCCAGTCTTTTGGTGGGGAGAGGTCTGCGGGGTCGAGGTTCTCGAGTGCAGCGCTTTCGCTAAGGGGTTGTTCTTCGTCGCCTTGGGCAAGAATCGACCGGCTCACGTCGGCGCTTGTTAAGTGGAGCGCTCCTCGGACGAGGTGTTCGCGTAGCTCCTGTTGACGCTGTTGCGTTTCGGTAATAAGGCGCGAAGTGTCAACGAAGTGTTGAGCAACATTTTGTTGGTATTGGTTATATTCGCTTTGTAAGGTGTTATGTCTTGCTTCTAGGTCTTTAGGTTGGCGAGCGTTGCTAAATATACGCATAGCTAACGCGCCTAAGCCGGCACCCGCAAGGAGGCAAATAACACTGGTAGCAATAAGCGCAGATGTAGATATCACACAGAATTCCTCTCGAATTAACTAACGGGCGAATCATACAGCAAGTTATGTAATGCCGCTGCATGAACGAATGACTAGATTATGGTTTACCTTTGACCAAATGCCGAGCGCTATTTTTGTTTTAGCTTGCTGGGCCTGCGCGCTGGAGTGCGTCAGGTACAATGCGGCACACTTACTATCGATACATAAAAATCAATGAGGGGGTCATGTGCAAACATTGGCAAAGCTTAAGGCTGGAGAGTTGGATGGTGTTAAGCAGCTAACTCTTGCTGAGGGGATTCACGAGTTCCCAGAAGAGATTTTCAATTTATGTGAGACTTTGGAGGTTCTTGACTTGACGGGGAATTGCTTGTCTTTGTTGCCGGATAATTTTCATTGCCTCAAGCGTCTTAAAATATTGTTTTTATCGAATAATGATTTTGAGGCCTTACCTTCTGTGTTGGGTCGGTGTGGTTCCTTGGAGATGATTGGCTTTAAATCAAACCGTATTAGTGTTGTGCCGGCAGAGGCCTTGCCGCCGCAAACACGCTGGCTCATTTTGACGGACAACTGCATCGCTGAGCTGCCGGACAGTATTGGTTCATTGCATCGATTGCAAAAATTGATGCTGGCGGGGAATCAACTGTCTCGTTTGCCGGAGTCTATTGCGCGCTGTGAAAATTTGCAGCTGCTTCGGATATCGGCCAATCGATTATTGAGCTTCCCTGAGCAACTTTTAAATTTACCTCGATTGGCTTGGCTGGCTTTTGCTGGCAACCCTTTTTGCTATTCGGAGGATGGTGAGGGCGAGCTGCCCGAGATAGATATTGATGATTTGGTGATAGGTGAGGTTCTTGGCGATGGCGCCTCCGGTGTTATTTCGAAGGCGCATTGGTGTGGGGAGCAATCTAGATTCCCTTCGTGCGTGGCTGTAAAGCTTTTTAAGGGCGGCGTTACAAGTGATGGTTTTGTGCAGGATGAACTGCGTGCAACCTTAATGGTGGGGCAGCACAATAATTTGGTGTCGCCGCTGGCTAGCATTCCTGGCAAGGGTTTGGTGATGAGGTTAATCCCTGACGGTTATCGGAATTTGGCGGGTCCGCCAAGCTTGGCAAGCTGCACTCGCGATGTCTTTACTGAGGGCACTTCGCTGCCGCTGGGTTTGATCGAGATGCTGGTTGAGCAGGTTGAGGCTGTGGTTGAGCATGTACACAGTAAAATGCTGTGTCATGGTGATTTATACGCACACAATATGTTGCTGGACGAAGGTTCTGGGCATGTTCTATTGGGGGATTTTGGTGCTGCATCCTACTATCGTGCGCAGAATGTTCACGTTACTGAGGGCGTGCGGCGAATCGAGCAGCGTGCGCTGGGCTTTTTCATTGAGGATGTTTTATCGGTTTGTGATAAAGGGGAGCGCAATAGTGCTGGCTATCGATTGTTGAGTGAGCGAGCACGAGCTTGCATCTCCTGATGTTTGAGGTTTAAAGCGCTCCGCTTTTGTGTTGGGCGCGGTATTCACTTGGCGACATTCCGGTAATGCGCTTGAAAAAGCGTTGAAATGCAGACTTACTGTTGAATCCCGTCATGAAGAGGATGTCTGTAATTGATGTTTCTAAATGTTTGGGCGATACCAGTAGCCTCTGAGCCTCTTGAACACGATAGCTATTAATGAATTCGAAAAAGTTTTTGCCAAAGTGTTGGTTTAGTACTGTTGATATGTCGCGTGTGGAGCGGCCTAGGTGGTCTGCAAATTGCTCTGCGGTTAAGTTGCTCTGTAGAAATAGTCGCTCATTTATCATGCTTGATTCGATTGTGTCAGCAAGGGAGTTGACGTGCAGTAGGGTGCTTTTTACGGATGTCTTTGGTTTTGAGGCGGTTAAGGCGCGCCCTAACTGTTGTTGGGTGAGGGAGACGCTATAGCTGAATAGGGTGAGTAAAAGCCCAAACGCAAGGTAGTTGCTCGCTATGCCGAGTATGTCTGCCATGCTGCCGTCATCTAGCCAAATTTTGGTGAGAGTGTCGCCAAATAAGTGGCTAAAGAAAGTCCATCCCCAGTAGGCGGCATAGCCAATGCATAAGAGGCTAAGCCAGTTTTTACCCATAGCGTTATCGTTCGAATAAAAATTTTGCATAAGATGCGAGGTTGAAAGTGCTATAGGGATGCAGGCTAGGGCGTAGACTGCAGGTAGTCCTTTCATTAAAAGCCATATGTCGTGAATGAGGCGCTGGTGTTGCGTGTGCGTAACACCTTTAAGGTCATCAAGGGATATGCCTAGCAGTAAAATGAGACTGACAACAACGGCGGATGGAGCAAGGTGCACTAACTGCTTTTTGTTGAAGTTAAACCCCGCCTGAGTAATGGCGGTCACGTAAAACAAAAGCGATGGGCCTTTAAGGAGATTAGCAAGGCATGTAAGGATGGCAATACTAGAGGAGGAGGTATTCAAGTTTAGCGCTATTTGCTCGTTCCACATGAGTATAATGCAGACGGAATGAACGAGTAAGCAGCCAAAAAATACGGTTAAGCAGTAGTTTGCACGACTGTTTTTGCTGGGCGCAACGGCTTGCATCACTAACATTAGGATGGCAGCGATAGCTGTGGTTATCACGATTAGATCGTGCAGGTTAAAGAGTGGTGTTTTAAATGGGTCGCTCATTGGGTTTGCAACGCTCTGATTTTAATTACTTTTTGTTTTTCCCACTTTCAGTATTGCAGAAAGTGGGACGTTTAAAAAGCGGTTCCCTTAAATGGTATTTACCCGATATTGGTGTTTTGTGAAAAGTGGTGCGACCTGAAAACCATTGCACATTAACCTTGTCGGCACAATGAATGATCAGGAGGTAGTTCTATGCAGGCTTCTGCAGCGGCAAAAATAAAGTACGACGCGCGTAAGTTGAATGCTGATGAGCAGGCACTACTACGACAAATGGCAGTCTCTCGTGTTATCTCTGGTGAGCCTGTTTCAAGGGTTACTAGGGCTTATGGTCTTGGTGATAAAACACTCTATAAGTGGCTGCGCACATACAAAGATGATGGCGCTACTGCACTCGCGCAGAGCGCTAAGCAGGGGCGTCGTCGACAGTTATCCGAAGAGCAGCTCTCTGAGGTCCTTGGTTGGATTATAGATCAGCCTACTAAAATGTGGTCACGCGCAGAGCTTTTGCTGCAAATCGAAAGTACCTTCGATGTCACTTGTAGTGCTACGACGTTGGGTCGGTTGTTTGCGGCTTGTGGTCTGAGCTCGCCGAAGCATGAGGGTGTTTATCAGAGTTATATTGCTGGCAGCTGGCAGCGCCAGGGGCGCCTTGATGTTCAGGAACTTGTTCGCCGCAAGCGTGCTGAGCGCCTAAGCTTAACGCGGGTTGTGGTGAAAAAACCTGATGGCAGCGGCAGTTGGCGCGGATGGGCTGCCTTTGGTGTGCGCGGCGGCATGATGCTTTTAAAAGATGGCGATTTGTTGTCAGCTTTGCGGGATATGAATGAGCGCACATCAATATCGCAGGTGGTTATGATTGATATGGAGATACCAGTTGGCGCTGTTTGGTGCTCTCAGTTGGCCGTGCTGAAAAATATTACGCTAATAAAATTGGATGAGGAAAGTGAAGTTGAGCCTGCTTTGGTGGAGACGGCTTAAGTGTGTATCATTTTTAGTCGAAACTAATTACAAAAAAAGCCCGCAACTGCGGGCTTTTTTTGTAGGTTAATTTTTATGTAACTATTCAGGTGGGCTCGAAATAATACTCACCAAAAAGGCGAATTGATTAATTTATGGGCATTCAGGCGTCAGGAGTGCTTGCGTGGCGCCGAAAGATGGCTTGATCGGCCCAGAAAATGATCAGTTTGCTGGCCTATTTACGCATGACTGAATAGTTACATTTTATAAGCTAAATGGTTGGGCAATAAAAAACCCCGATCGCCGGGCGGTCGGGGTTTTTGTATTTGGTACCAGAGGCCGGACTCGAACCGGCACACTATTGCTAGCGGGGGATTTTGAATCCCCTGTGTCTACCAATTTCACCACTCTGGCAAAGTGAGGCGCGCATTATAGCAATCGTTTTTGACTCGTCAATGCACTTTTTGATTTTTTATTTTTCTGTGAGATTTTGGGGCTGGTGTTTTGCCCAGGCAGGGTAAAAATACAGCGCAATCACCTTGATTTGGCACATAATGTCCTATTTGGGTTATGCCTCTGTGCGAGATCATTAGGTTTTGTTACACTCGCAGAGATTAGTTACGTTTTTGTCATGTGGTTGTCGGTTTAATCTGAAGTACAAACTTCTGCATGGCGTACCCATTTTTAATGGATTTTGGTGGAGAGGAAGGTTTTAGATCCTCAAACAACGATTTTTGCAGTGTCACTTTGACATTCTTTAAGCAAACAACCATAAATATAAACGCTATATGCAGACAATCAGCAAACAGGAATACAGTGTGAATACGACGGACTCAGTCAATGTTCAGTCTTTGTCGATGGTTCGTGAAGAGCTGCTTGCTACAATTGAGCAAGCTGGGCACGATCTTGAATCTTATGCTTCAGATAAAGACGACGGTAAGCCGCTAGGGGCCTGTACAGCAGGTATAAAACAAATACTGGGTATCTTTCGGCTATTGGAGCTTAAAGGTGCTAGTTTGTTGGCGGAAGAGCTCTATCTAACGACAACAACAATTAAGCCTGGTGACGCTGCAACGGTTAGCGCTAAAAAGCTAGAGCAAATAAGCTCCGCTTTTGTAGTGATGGCCGCTTATATTGAGTACGTGCAGCGTGCGCAAAAGCGTTTGCCTGTTTTGTTAATCCCTCAAATTAATGAGCTTCGCAAATTGCGCAAAGAAGCCGTGCTGCCGGAAAGCCACTTCTTTAAAATTACCTTTCGCGATGCCCCGGTTATCCCGCCTGTCGAACCTATTGTTGTTAGTGATGCAGAGTTTAAGCCGTTAATGGCCCGCTTGCGGCATATGTATCAGATGGGTTTGATTGGTGTATTGCGAAGTGATCAGTCAATTCCCGCTCTTGGTTTGATGCGTCGCGCTTTAATCCGGTTGCAGCGTTTGGGAGGCAGCGACAAACCGCTGACGTTATTGTGGTGGTTGGGTAACTTAGCCATTGTGGCTGTTGTTAAACAGAATATGGAGCTACTTGAGTCTCGCAAGATGCTCTTTAGTCGACTTGATCGCGTTATTCGTCAGGTTCAACAGAGCGGTAGTATTGCTTATCAGGCGGTACCGCCTAAAGGACTTGTCAAAGAGCTTCTGTATTTACTGATGTTGTCCGGCATAGATAGTGAAACCTTTAAAAAACTCCGTGCGTTATATGCCATTCCTAGCTTGGGCTATACAGATAAAGAGTTAGCTGAGGAGCGTCAAGTTTTACAGGGCCCTAGCGCTAGTACTGTGGCATCGTTGGTTAAGGTTTTGCAGGACGAGATAAATAACGCCAAAAAAGTATTGGAGATTGCATCTCAAGGGGCTTACAAAGTTGATGATGTTGAGGGCTTGGCTGAAACGCTGAGTAAAATCGCCGAAACGTTAAGTATTGTTGGGCTTAAAGGGCCGTCCGTAATTCTTAAAAACGAAATTGCTCGCGTCCGCTTGTGGGCTGATAACGATGGCGAAATGAGTGAGGACGACCTTGATGAAGCAGCTAAAACATTATTATTTATAGAAAGTGCTACGCTGAGTTTGGAGTATACGAAGTTGTCGAGTGATCGTTTGTCGATGGCAAATGAGGTTGTGCAGCGAGACGTTGTCGCTTTAAGTGAGTTGGCGCAAGCTGAAAAAATTGTATTGAAAGAGTCTGAGGCGGGTTTGAGTTTGTCCAAACGAGCGCTTAACTCTTATTCTGAGTCCGATTATGATTCTGGCCATATCCGTAATATTGCAAAAACGTTAACCGGTGTTCGTGGTGGCATGATTTTGCTAGAGCATAACCGTGCGGCGGCGGCTTTGCAGAGTTGCGTTAATTTTGTTGATGAAGTTTTAATGCAGCCGGATTTACCTGCTGCGTTAAAAGAGTTGTTGGAAACTTTCGCTGACGCCATTATCAGTATTGAATACTACATTGATACTGCGGTTCACGGCCATCGTGCAGACGAATCTGTGCTTAAGCTGGCGGAGGATAGTCTTGCTGCACTGGGGTTTGCTTCGGAATATGTAGCTAGCCACTAGCTTGTTAGGTAGGGGTTATAGAATGTTATCTGATGTTTGGCTGGTGGTCTGTGATGGCCGCTTTTTGCCAAAAGAGAATGGTGATTACAAACATAAAAAACAGCCGCTTGATGCGGCTGTTTTTTTGCGTGTTGGGAGTCTTGCTGGGGAGTCTTGGTCGGTTGCCGTTGTGGTGGGGTTATCAAAAGACCCGCTCTTATCGCTCCGGCATTTGATGTCTTCGGTTGACGCTGATGTTTTTAGTTTGCTGGCACGTGCCGCTCAGTTAGAGCACTGGTGGTTGCACCATCAATATTGTGGTCGCTGTGGCGGCTTAGCTCGGCAGCATGCTGATGAGCTTGCGTTGGAATGCACGGCTTGCGCCGCTTTATTTTACCCTCGTATATCGCCTTGTGTCATTGGCCTTGTGGTTGACGGGCCTCGGTGTTTGCTTGCAAAGCATGTACGCTCTAAAAGTCAGCGTTATAGTTGCTTGGCCGGTTTCATTGAGGTTGGAGAGTCTGCTGAGCAAGCTTTTGTTCGGGAGGTTCGCGAGGAGGTTGGTGTTGAGGTGGCTAATTTGCGTTATGTCACAAGCCAAAACTGGCCGTATCCCTCCCAGTTGATGCTGGGTTACATGGCTGATTATGCGGGCGGTGATATAGTTGTTGATGGTGTGGAAATTGAACACGCGGATTGGTTTACTGTGAGTGATTTACCAGAGTTGCCCCCAGAGGGGAGTATCTCACGTCATCTGATAGATGACTTCTTTGGGTCGTGTAAGGGTTAAAGTGCGCAGTGCTGTTCTTTGTATGGATGGTGGTGCTTTTATATTTTGTAGTCTGTTGATGTTTAGACGTATTTGAGGATTATCTGTTGGAATTTTTATTTGAGTATGGATTGTTTCTGGCTAAATCGATTACCTTGGTTGTGGCTATTGCGGTTGTGATCGGGTTGATTGTGGCTGCCGGTTTAAAAGGGCAGGGTGGTGAAAAGGGGCAGATTAGCATAGTGCGTTTAAATGAGCGCTACGATGCTATGCGTGAAGCGTTACAGCATGCTGTTTTGTCTGAAAAAGCGTTAAAAGCACTCGAAAAAGCGGAGAAAAAAGACGCCAAGCAAAAAGACAAGGCGGATAAAAAAGTTGAGACACCGGAGCGCCGAAAGCGTGTTTATGTATTGGATTTCGACGGCGACATTAAAGCTTCGGCAGCGGATGAATTGCGAGAGACGGTTACGGCTGTTTTAACGGTTGCCGAGCCTCAAGATGAGGTGGTTGTTAAGTTGGAGAGCGGCGGCGGCATGGTGCATAGTTATGGGTTGGCTTCAAGTCAGCTTGCGCGCATCACTAATAAGGCAATCCCTTTGACCGTGTGTGTAGATAAGGTTGCTGCCAGTGGTGGTTATATGATGGCATGTGTTGCCGATAAGATATTGGCAGCGCCATTCGCTATAGTCGGTTCTATTGGTGTTGTTGCGCAGATTCCTAATTTTCATAAGGTGCTTAAAAAGTACGATGTCGATTATGAGATGTTAACCGCTGGTAAGTACAAGCGTACCCTGACCATGCTTGGCGAGAATACAGATGAAGGCCGTGCAAAATTCGTTGAGGATTTGGAAGATACTCACGTACTTTTTAAGGAGTTTGTTTCTGGGCACCGTGAAAAGGTTGATGTTGAGGATGTGGCCACCGGTGAAATATGGTTTGGCTCGCGCGCACTGGATAAAAAGTTAATTGATGAGGTAAGCACCTCTGATGAATACCTGTATGAGCTGGCTCGATCGTCAGATCTATTTGAAGTCGGTTTTGAGCAGAAAAAAACGCTGCCTGAGAAACTAGGGCTTTCAGTTTCGGTTGCTGTTGAGAGCACAATGACCAAAGTTTGGGCGAAGGTTAATCAACGGTATTTTTCTTAAATTTTGCAGGCTCGATTCGTATATTTCAAGTGCGCAACATGAAGTAAAAGAAGCGAGAAATTAAAAGTTCTCGCTTGAGTAAAGTGATGCAAACCGCTAAAGTGCGCACCGGAGTCAGCTAGGCAATCGCTTCTGCTATATGCAGGGGAGGAAAGTCCGGGCTCCATAGGGCAGAACGCCAGGTAACGCCTGGGGGGCGCGAGCCTACGGAAAGTGCAGCAGAAAGTGTACCGCCTAAGCGCGTAAGCGCCGGTAAGGTTGAAAAGGTGCGGTAAGAGCGCACCGCGTGACTGGTAACAGTTCACGGCGATGGTAAACCCCGTTCGGAGCAAGACCAAATAGGAACCCGTATGGCGTGGCCCGCGTTGGGTTCGGGTAGGTTGCTTGAGGTATGTGGCGACGCATATCCCAGATGAATGATTGTCCACGACAGAACCCGGCTTACCGGCTGACTCCTTCTTATTTCTCGTGATAATTATTGCCTACCCTTTCATTACCGACGCCAGCTCTATAGCTGGCGGCTATTTCAAGAAAACACAATAACCTCTATTTGTTCTTTTTCTTAAAGTTCTTTCTTAAGATCTGCTTGTAACGCATAGCTTTATATTGACTAACTACCCCTCTATTAGCATGAACGTCCTTTATTGTGCGCGTATCATGCGTTAATAAGCTGCCATCTGTCTGACTTTCCCTCCACCTTACTTGACTTTGCTTTGATCGCACATATAGTGTGTATAAGTGGTTAATTGTGGTTAATTGTGGTTTTTGGTGGCTTAAGCGCTACTCTTGGTGGGGGAATCGTGTTTCAAGGCAGTCATAACATCAATATGGACGCTAAAGGACGGCTTGCGATTCCGGCTAAACACCGGGATGTACTCGCGTCTATTAGTGAGTCACGTATTGTGATGACAGCACATACCCAAGACCGCTGTGTATTAATGTATCCAGAAACAGAGTGGCAAGCCATTTTACCGAAAATTGAGGCATTACCGACGTTTAATCGAGCGGCTTTACGAGCCCAGCGTTTATTGATTGGTTATGCCACGACGTTGGAATTGGATGGTAACGGCCGTGTATTAGTGCCGCCAACTTTACGTGATTATGGAAACCTCGACAAAAAGCTGATGTTGGTTGGGTTGGGGAAAAAGTTTGAACTCTGGAATGAAGATGATTGGTTGCAAACCGTAGCTGCCAGTGAAGATGACGAAATGCCAGCAGAAATGCTGTCGCTTTCCTTATAACTCTAATTTAGCGACTTTATGACAGCACAAGCGCATTATTCAGTATTACTCGCAGAGTCCGTTTCTTCATTGGTTGGTAATGAGGGGGGCGTCTACATTGACGGCACTTTCGGAAGGGGCGGTCATAGTCGAGCCATTTTAAAAAGCTTATCTGCAGATGCACAATTAATTGCTTTTGATAAAGACCCTGAAGCTATTACGGTTGGTGATGCGCTAACGGCTGAAGATTCACGGTTTTCTATTGTCCATGATTCGTTTGCTAGCATGAAGCGAGTTGCTCAAGAGCGAGATTTATCGGGTCTTGTAGATGGCGTATTACTTGATTTAGGCGTTTCCTCTCCGCAGTTGGATCAAGCCGAGCGAGGCTTTAGTTTTATTAAAGACGGTCCATTAGATATGCGAATGGATACGAGTAGGGGGCAAAGCGCGGCCGATTTTGTTAATCGTGCGAAAGAAGCTGAAATTGCACGTGTTATGAAAGAGTACGGTGAAGAACGCTTTTCTCGTCGTATAGCAGGCGCTATTGTTCGTCGTCGTGCCGATAAACCTTTCGAACGGACTTTGGATCTTGCGGATGTTATTACTAAAGCGAACCCCCGTTGGGAGCGCGACAAAAATCCTGCAACGCGAGGGTTTCAAGGGATTCGTATTCATGTGAATGGCGAGCTTGATGATCTTCGAGCGGCTTTACCTGCCGCATTAGATATTTTGCGCCCCGGCGGGCGTTTGATCGTTATTAGTTTTCACAGCCTTGAAGATCGTATCGTAAAGCGTTTTTTTAAAGAGGGCGCTAAAGGTAAGTCGTTACCTGCGAATTTACCTATCCCGGATATCGAGTTGGAAAAAACACTTCGTATCATTACGAAGCCGGTTAAAGCGACCGATGAAGAGTTAGGTGAAAATATTCGATCTCGTAGCGCTATTATGCGAATCGCTGAAAAACTTCCCATGAAAGAGGAGTAGCGGTGATGATTTCAAAATCTAAACTTTCGTTAGTTAGTATTTTATGGATGTCTGTTGTTGTTTCTGCTATTTCGGTAGTTTACATCACGTTTGATGTGCGCCGGCATACGCAAGCATTGGCTGTACTGAATAATCAAACCCAAGCTCTACAGGTGGAAACGGGCCAGTTGTTACTCGAGAAAAGCGCATTAGCGTCTTATGCAAGGGTGGAAAAAATTGCTACGCAGGATTTAAATATGCGAGTACCCACTGGGCATGAAGTTGTGGTGGTAGAAATACGATGAGTCGAATAGCTGCCCATTGGCGTTTTGCTGCAATTTGCTTAATTATAGCAATATTGCCTGCTGCGCTGGTTTGGCATTTATCGTATTTGCAAGTAATGCCGGGGCAGGAAAAGGGTCACGATTTTCTTCAGGCGCAAGGACAAGCTCGAACTTTGCGCTCGCAAAAAATTAATGCTTATCGCGGTGTAATATCTGACCGTAATGGTGAGTTGTTGGCGGTGAGTACGCCGGTTATTTCTATCGCGGTAAACCCGCAAGTCATATCGCCGCAAGGCGTTAAAAATTTAGCGAAGGCGTTGAACCTTTCGGCTGACGATCTTAATAAGAAACTCCAGCATTACGCGAATAAACAGTTTATGTATGTGGCTAGGCAACTTCCTCCTCATGAGGCGGCAGCCGCTACTCAGCTTAAAATTCGAGGCGTTATTTCTGAGCGTGAATACCAGCGTTTTTATCCTGCCGGTGAAGTGGCTGCCCATATTGTTGGCTTTACCGATATCGATGATCAAGGTCAAGAGGGGATGGAGCTAGCCCTCGATGATCATTTGACGGGTGCGGCAGGTGTTCAGCGTGTAGTTAAAGACTTAAAAGGTAATGTTGTAAAAGATTTGGGTATTGTTAAAGCCGCCAGCCCTGGCGGTGATGTGCAGTTAAGTATTGATTTACGGTTACAGTATTTAGCGTATAGAGAGCTAAAGAGTGCAATGGCTACTCAAAAAGCTAAGTCTGGCTCTATTGTTATGTTGGATGTTGAAAGTGGTGAAATATTAGCCATGGTTAATCAGCCTTCATATAACCCGAACGACCGTAAAAACATTAAAGCCTCTGAAACTCGTAACCGCGCCATGACGGATGTTATTGAGCCAGGTTCGACAGTTAAGCCTTTTACTGTAATGGCCGCGCTTGAGACTGGCCGCTATACCCCCGATTCAGTCATTAATACCAACCCCGGCTATATTCGAGTTGGTCGTAAAACATTTTTGGATCCAAAGAATTACGGTGAGATTGATCTTGGTACTGTTATTCAAAAATCCAGTCAGGTGGGCATCAGTAAGTTAGCGTTAGATTTACCGCAAGATGTAGTTCGCAATATGTTTGCGCGTTTGGGCTTTGGTCAAAGTACGGGTAGCGGTTTTCCTGGTGAAAGCATCGGCGTACTGCCGAACCGTAGAAAGTGGCACCCGATTGAAACCGCGACATTGGCTTTTGGTTATGGTTTGAGCGTAACGCCGCTTCAATTGGCACATTCTTACGTGACCGTTGCAAACTCTGGAAGATCACGGCCTATTTCATTATTAAAACAAGATGAGCTTCCGCCTGCGACCCAAATTGTTGATGCCAAAATTGCAGATCAAATTGCTGTAATGCTAAAGCGTGTCACCGAGCAAGGTGGTACAGCGACAAGAGCACAAACGAGTGCCTATCTTACCGCGGGTAAAACAGGTACGGCGCATAAAGTCGGTAAACATGGTTATGCTGATGATAGATATGTGGCCACTTTTGCGGGCATGGCGCCAGCGGATAATCCTAAAGTTGTCACGGTCGTAGTCATTAATGAGCCTAGTAGTGGGCATTATTATGGTGGCGAAGCTGCAGCGCCTGTTTTTGCTAGCGTTACCGATAGTTCATTAAGATTATTAAATATCCCCCCCAATAACAGCCAGCAAACAATAGGCTCAAGAGTGGCTCGGCGATGAATATAATTACGTTTGCCCAGTTGCTGCCTCAGCTGATACTACCGCCTCATATCGCCAACCTTCCCGTTGGTGATTTGCGTTTAGATACTCGGTTGTTAAACCCTGGTGATGTTTTTATTTGTATTGGTGGTGAGGCGTTTATTTCAGATGCAGTCAATGGGGAAGCGATCGCTATTTTACGTGAGGGTAATGAAGACGTATCGGAGGGTAGTCATAGTGACCCCGTGATCATTACTGTCCCAAATCTGTCCGCAATACTTCCCGAACTTGCTAGCAGAAAGTATTCATTATCATCTGCAAATCCCCTAGCGCTTATCGGCGTTACTGGTACTAATGGTAAAAGCACGTTGGTTTCCTTAATTGCCCAGCTTCTTCAAAAAGCGTGTTTCGTTGATGAAAATCGTGGGTTTATGAAAACGGCTACCATGGGGACTTTGGGTGTTGGTGTTCTGGGTGAGCCGCTTGCTGAAACAGGCATGACAACCCCTGATGTTTTTAGCAATTATAAAACGTTGGCTGAGTTCTCATCCCGTGACGTTGGCTGCGTAGCGATGGAGGTTTCTTCCCATGGTTTAAGTCAGGGGCGCGTTGCAGGGCTACCGATTTCTACTGCTGTATTTACCAACCTTACACAAGACCATTTAGATTATCACGGTGATTTGACGAGTTATGCTGAGGCGAAGCAAAAGCTTTTCTCTATGCCGTCAGTGCAGCAAATCATTGTGAATGCAGATGATGATCACGCCGAGTTAATGGCTAGCAGTAAATCATCAATTTTGACTATTCGTTACGGCATTCATAGTGGCGAGGTGCGCGCAGAGAATATTTATACTCGCCAAGCGGGAACCGCCTTCACATTGTACTCCCCTTGGGGTAACACTGATGTTATCTCTCCCTTTTACGGCGTTTTTAATGTTTATAACCTTCTTGGCGCGATTGCTACGGCGATGGTCCAAGGAGCCGACTTTAATCGAGTTATTGAATCTATACCATCGTTGTTGCCGATAACGGGAAGGATGCAACAGTTGACCCCGGTTGGTGGTGTTCAAGTCGTTGTGGATTTTGCGCATACGCCAGACGGGCTTGAACAAGCATTAATAGCACTAAAAGCCCATACAGTAGGTAGAATTTGGGTGGTCTTTGGTTGTGGTGGTAATCGAGATAAGCAAAAACGCGCATTGATGGGTGCCATTGCAGAAGATATTGCTGATGAGTTGGTATTAACTAGCGATAATCCAAGAAATGAAAACCCTGATAGTATTTTGAGTGATATAGCCTCTGGCTGTAAAAAAGCTGCTCGTATTATTACGGATCGAAAAGAAGCGATTGAATACAGTATTGCGCATGCAACGGCAGGTGATTGCATTCTAATTGCCGGTAAGGGTCACGAGACTTATCAGATTATAAAGGAGCAAAAAATTCCTTTCTCTGATATTACTATTGCTGAGCAGGCGTTAGCGCAAAAGCACGTAATAGACTTTACTTATGAACCTACAATGGAAAGCGGGGCCGGACAATGAAACTTTCTCATTTGTTGGCAGCAACTGAAGGGCAGTTAGTCGGCAACGATTGCGATTTTTTGGCAATCACGACAGATACCCGAAAAATAAAAACGGCAGATCTTTTTGTAGCCTTGCGCGGCGATAATTTTGATGGGCATGATTTTTTAATACAGGCGCAAAATAGCGGTGCTATTGCTGCAGTTGTTGATCATCGAGTGGAAGGCTGCTCCTTACCGCAATTAGTTGTGAGCGATACAGTGATTGCTCTTGGAGAAATAGGGAACTGTATTCGTCAGGATTTTACCGGCCCGCTTGTTGCTATCACGGGTAGTTGTGGAAAAACGTCCGTTAAAGGTTTGCTGAATAGTATTTTTGAACTGGCGGGAAAAGCACTCGCAACGCAAGGTAACTTTAATAACCACATTGGCGTGCCACTTACGCTCAAAGACCTGACTGCTGAGCATGAGTATGCAGTGATAGAAATGGGTACCAGTGGACAGAATGAGATTGCTTATTTGGCGAATATGGCTGAGCCAACGGTGGCGCTGGTCAATAACATACGTGCGGCTCATATTGGTGGTTTTGGTAGCATTGATGCAATTGCGAATGAAAAGGGAACTATTTATGACTCCCTTAACAAAGCGGGTGCAACAAGTACTGCAGTTATAAATTTGGATGATGCTTTTTCAAGTCAGTATTTAAAGCAAACTACGCATTTAAGTCAAATAGGCTTCAGTGCGGGTAAAAGTGATCTCGGCAACTATAGTTTCCCATGTTTAATTGCCACAGATATCTCAATGACTCCTGAGGGTTACCCGCAATTCGTTATGCATTACCAGGGGGCGAAAACACCCGTAACGCTTAATGTTTTAGGTCTTCATTTTGTCAGCAATGCTTTAGCGGCTGCTGCCTGCGCATTAGCTGCTGGGATTTCGTTTGATAGTATCGCTCTAGGTTTACAGCAGTATTATGGCGATAGAGGAAGGATGCAGCGTTTAGGATTATTGGTTCCAGCGCAACAGGCTGTAATTATTCATGACGCGTACAACGCAAACCCTGGGTCGGTAAGGGTTGCGATAGATTACTTAGCCTCGCAGGCAACGGGCATCCGCTTGCTTGTTTTAGGGTATATGGGGGAACTAGGTGAGGGCGAAGGTTTTGAACATACGTCTATTGGGCTTTATGCGCAGGAAATGGGAGTAACACATTTATTGGCTATTGGGGCCTTACCGCGTCTAGCCGCTGAGGCGTTTGGAGAAAATGCTGCGGTTGTTGCGAATGTTGTTGAGGCTGCGGATTTTATCGCCCCATATTTATATCAAGATGCAACAATTTTATTGAAGGGATCACATGGTGCGGCCGTGGATGATGTGATCCCTATTCTTTCAAAAACAAGTAAGGGTCTTAGCCCATGTTAGTTTGGTTGGCTGATTTACTACAGCCGCACTTTAGTGCTTTAGATGTTTTTCGCTATCTTACGTTACGCGCTATTTTAGGTGTGTTAACGGCGTTAGGTATATGCCTGTTCTTAGGTCCGCTATTTATTCGTAAATTAGTCAAGTTACAAATTGGCCAGACTGTTCGTAGCGACGGTCCGCAAAGCCATTTAAGCAAGCAAGGCACGCCAACAATGGGCGGCGGGCTTATTTTGTTTGCTATTGGGACGAGTGCTTTTTTGTGGTCCGATTTGAGTAATCGATTTGTTTGGGCGGTTATGTTTGTAATGTTTGCCTATGGCGCTATTGGCTGGGTGGATGACTACCGTAAAGTCGTAGAGAAAAACTCTAAGGGGTTGCCTGCTAAGTGGAAATACTTTTGGCAATCTATTGTGGGTTTTGCAGTGGCTATTTTTTTGTATTCGACGGCACAGTCTCCAGCGGAAACTCAATTATTTATCCCGTTCTTTAAGAATGTTGCGCTGGATTTAGGGCCTTTGTATTTATTGCTGGTCTACTTTGTGGTTGTGGGTAGCTCAAATGCTGTGAATTTAACGGATGGCCTTGATGGTTTGGCGATTATGCCTACTGTTATGGTTGGGGCTGCACTTGGAATCATTGCCTACCTTGTCGGTAATGCTAAATTTGCAGCGTATCTCCACATTCCATACGTCGCGGGTACTGGTGAATTAGTTGTTTTTTGTGCCGCTTTAGCGGGAGCCGGTTTGGGCTTCTTGTGGTTTAACACTTACCCTGCGCAGGTGTTTATGGGTGATGTGGGTGCATTGGCACTTGGTGGCGCTTTAGGGGTTGTGGCCGTCATTGTTCGCCATGAAATCGTATTTTTTGTGATGTCGGGTGTTTTTGTTATGGAAACGGTGTCTGTCATTCTACAGGTTGCGAGTTTCAAGTTAACAGGCCGGCGAATTTTTCGGATGGCCCCATTACATCATCACTTTGAATTAAAAGGTTGGCCAGAGCCTCGGGTTATTGTGCGTTTCTGGATTGTGACTGTGATGCTAGTTTTGTTTGGTTTGGCAACGTTGAAACTACGCTAGCGTAAAAATTAGCGCCTTTATGTATTTATTTTTTGTATTGAAAGAGACCCCCTGTGAATCTAATTAGCTCTAATAAATATACCGTTGTGATTGGCCTGGGCGTAACGGGCTTGTCAGTTGTAAGGTATTTGTTGGCGCAAGGTGTTCGGGTTGTAGCATGTGATAGTCGCGAAAGCCCTCCCAACTTAGCGGTGGTAAAGCAGCTGTTCCCAGAACTCAGCATTCAGTTGGGACCACTGGAAGCTGAACTACTTTGTAGTGCGCATGAAATTGTTATTAGTCCAGGCCTGTCGCGCAAAGAAACCGTCATTAAACAAGCGATAGATACCGGTATATCGGTTATTGGGGATGTTGAGCTTTTTGCTCGAGCAGTAAAGGCGCCAGTTGTTGCAATTACGGGCTCTAACGGTAAAACGACAGTAACGACACTTGTGGGTGAAATGGCAAAAGCGGCAGGCTTGAGTGTCGTGGTTGCAGGCAATATTGGGTTGCCGGTACTGGATACTTTAGATGATGCTGTCGATCTTTATGTATTGGAACTGTCTAGCTTTCAATTAGAAAGTACCTATTCTCTTAAGCCTATTGTGGCGACGGTACTCAATGTCTCGGCTGACCATATGGATCGCTATGAAAGCTTTATGGAATATGCTTTAACTAAACAGCGAATTGCTTTTGGGGCGAAAACGGTTGTTGTCAATAAGAAGGATCCACTGACAGAGCCTCCGTTTGCAGATGGCGTTAAGCGGGTTTGTTTTAGCGCGACTCAGGCCGATTTAAAAGATTTTGGCTTGTATGATGGTGATTTGATGAGGGGCTTTAAACCTCTTGTTGCGGTGGCGGATTTAAAGCTTGTGGGTTTACATAATTATACAAATGCTGCTGCTGCGTTGGCGTTGGCTGACGCGGCAAATATTCCGATGGGCGCTTGTTTGAAAGCTTTGGTTGAGTTTCGGGGTTTGCCCCATCGCTGTGAGCTTGTTACAACTATTAATGGCATCGATTTTGTTAGCGATTCAAAAGCCACAAATGTTGGAGCAGCAGTCGCAGCATTAGAAGGCTTTGTGGGGGAGGTTAAAAATATTCACATCATCCTTGGTGGTGATGGCAAAGGGGCTGACTTCTCTCAGTTAATTCCCGCTCTTAAAAGCACGGCTAAAACAGTGACCTTAATTGGGAAGGACGCCCCGCAGCTTGAAAAGTTGATTGCACAAGCATTACCTGAATTACCCATAATTAACGAACGATCATTAGAAGACGCTGTTGTTTCAGCTTTTAGCGGGGCTTCGGTTGGTGATTGCGTACTCTTGTCACCTGCTTGTGCGAGTTTGGATATGTTCAGTAGTTTTGAGCAACGCGGAGATGTATTCAGTCGAGCGGCTAAAGGTTTGCTGGCATGACGACGCTCCCATTAAACTTTGAGCAAAGTGTTAGTGATCTTGTCGCTAAAGGCTCTCGCCTTGACTTGATTTTGCTAACGACAGTATTGGCTTTGATGTCGTTTGGGTTGGTGATGGTATTGTCTGCTTCAATCGATCTCGCGGCGCATAGCTATAACGATCCATGGTTTTTTGTAAAGCGCCATTGTGTGTTTTTATGTTTAGCAGTTACTAGTGGCGTTGTTATTTTTAGCCTGCCGAGCGAAATGTGGAATCGCTTCGGTATTGTTTTTTTGATAATCGGCATTGCGCTATTAATTGCGGTATTGATTCCCGGTGTGGGTAAGGTTGTTAATGGAAGCCGTCGTTGGCTAGGGGTTGGTCCTTTTACTATTCAAGCATCCGAAGCGGCCAAGTTTTGTTTTATTGTATTCTTTGCTAGTTTTTTAGCGCGTAGAAGCGTTGAGTTTCGTGAAGGGTGGAGCGCATTTTTCAAATTGCTGGCAATACTGGGCGCGTTTGTTGTTTTGCTGTTGTTAGAGCCTGACTTTGGCAGTTCGGTTGTTCTGTGTATAACGGCCGGCGCAATGATGTTTATGGCGGGCGTACCAATATTGCGATTTATCCTTCTAGCCTTAGTTGGTATTGCCGGCTTGGCTTTTATGGCTGTTGCTTCTCCTTATCGCTGGCAGCGTTTGGTGACATTTCTTGACCCTTGGGCGGATCAGTTTTCGAGCGGGTATCAATTGGTGCAGTCGCTTATTGCCTTTGGTCGTGGAGAGTGGTTCGGCTTAGGGTTAGGTAATAGCTTACAAAAGCTCTTCTTTTTACCTGAAGCGCATACCGACTTCATTTTCTCAATTGTTGCTGAAGAGTTTGGTTTGGTCGGTGCTTTAGTTTTGGTTTTGGGTTTTGTGATTGTGGTCTGGCGAATACTCTTGTTGGCCTCAAAGGCTTTTAAGCAAGAGCGTTTTTTTGAGAGTTACTGCGCTGTGGGTATCGGCATGCTTTTCAGTGCGCAAGCCTTTATTAATATGGGAGTGGCTTCTGGGTTGTTGCCAACCAAGGGTTTAACCCTGCCTTTTGTGAGTTCTGGCGGTAGCAGCTTGTTGGTGTGTACTGGGTTGATTGCTTTGGTTTTACGTTTGGGGTGGGAGGTCAATAATGACAACGCCTAGTGTAACTGAAGCCCAAAGCTCAGGAACAATTCTCATCATGGCTGGCGGTACGGGGGGGCATGTATTCCCTGCGTTAGCTGTTGCCGATTATTTGCGTAATATCGGTGTAGTCGTGCATTGGATCGGTACGGATAAAGGTATTGAGGCGCGAGTCGTACCGGAAAATAACATCCCTTTGCATACGATCAACATCACGGGAATGCGTGGTAAGTCATTAGTAAAGCTTATTACGGGTCCTATTGCTGTTGCAAAAGCGATTACTCAGGCAAAGCGAATTATTCATCAAATAAAGCCCGATGTTGTTTTGGGTATGGGAGGTTATGCATCCGGTCCCGGAGGCATTGCGGCTTGGTTAGCTGGAGTTCCTATTATTGTGCATGAGCAAAATGCAATCGCAGGCAGCACCAATAAAATATTGGCTAAGTTTGCGAAGCGTGCTTTGTGTGGTTTCCCTAAGGCTTTGCCAAAAGGTCTTTTTGTGGGTAACCCTGTACGGAATAACTTCTATACACAGCTTAAACCGAGTGAGCGCTTTAGCGAGCCTGCGAGCCTTCCTTTTAAGGTGTTGGTACTTGGCGGTAGTTTGGGGGCCAAAGCCTTGAATCAAACGGTGCCTGAAGCATTGGCTCTGTTACCTAAAGATTTAAATTTTTGTGTGGTTCATCAGTCGGGCGCTAGAACTAAAACAGTGGCGAAAGAGGCGTATAAATTAGTACAAAAACAACGCCCAGACTGCAGCATTGAACTGCCAGAGTTCATTGTTGATGTTGCTAGTGCGATGTCTAAGGCTGATTTGATTATTTGCCGTTCTGGCGCATTGACTGTAGCAGAGCTGGCTGCAGTTGGCGCAGCTGCGATTCTTGTTCCTTTCCCCTTTGCCATTGATGATCACCAAACGGCGAATGCGCGTTGGTTGAGCGATAAAGGCGCAGCCATTTTATGTCCAGAGGCCACCTTAACGCCTAATTCACTGGCTGATCACATTACACAGCTTTATCACGATCGCCCACGTTTGCAGCAAATGGCGTCAGCGGCTTTTGTTCGAGACGAGAAAACACCAACGGCGAGCGTAGCAGATTATTGTTTGGAGTATTTACATGTCTGATGTCAGCGTTTATCAAACGCCAGAAATGCGCCGTATTCGACGCATACATTTTATTGGTATCGGCGGTGCAGGGATGAGCGGCATCGCAGAAGTATTATTAAATCAAGGTTATGAGATTTCAGGATCTGACGTCAAGGCCTCTAATACTACTCAGCGCTTGGAAAGCATGGGCGTAAATGTTTTTGTGGGGCACGATGCAGGCAATGTAACGGCCGTTGATGTTGTTGTTAACTCCAGTGCGATTGATGAAAGTAATCCAGAGATTGAAGAAGCGCGCAAGCTGCGAATTCCGATAGTACGTCGCGCGGAAATGCTGGCTGAGTTAATGCGTTACCGCCATGGCATAGCTGTTGCCGGCACTCACGGTAAAACAACAACAACCAGTTTGCTGGCCGCTATTTTTGCTGCCGCAGGGCAGGATCCAACATTTGTCATTGGTGGGCTCTTAAATAGTGCCGGTTGTAATGCACAGTTAGGTGCAAGTCGTTACTTATTGGCTGAAGCGGATGAGAGTGATGCCTCATTTTTACATCTGCAACCCATGGTTTCGATCGTGACAAATATCGATGCTGATCATATGGAAACGTATGGCGGAGATTTTGAAAAACTGAAGCAAACGTTCATTGAGTTCCTGCATAATCTTCCTTTTTACGGTCTAGCGGTGGTCTGTGGTGATGATGATGTTGTACGCAGCATTTTGCCTAAAGTCTCTCGCTCTGTTCTAACGTACGGCTTTAGAGAACAGTGTGATTACCAGGCCTTTGATGTTGTGCAAACTGAAAAGTCTCAAAGCTTCAAAGTGAAAACACCTCACGATAATAAGGTGCTTGAATTGCATGTGAACCTTCCTGGTAGGCACAACGTTTTAAACGCTACAGCGGCATTGGCTGTGAGCTTAGAAGAAGGGTTAGGTGTTGAGGCTATCGCTAAAGGATTAAAAGAGTTTTCGGGCGTTGGCCGTCGTTTTGAAATCTATGGCGAATACCCGCTGCGCGGTGACAATACGGTGATGCTGGTTGATGATTATGGTCACCACCCGCGCGAAGTTGCAGCAACTATTTCGGCAATTAGGGAAGGCTGGCCGGAGCGCCGTTTGGTGATGGTGTATCAGCCGCATCGGTATACCCGTACTCGCGATTTATTTGAAGATTTTGTAGAGGTGTTGTCGACTGTTGATCAACTGGTGTTGTTAGAAGTTTATAGCGCAGGTGAAGCGGTTATTACTGGCGCTGATGGGCGACACCTTAGTCGAAGTATTCGCACGCGGGGTTTTGTCGAGCCAGTATTTGTTGAGGCCTTAGATCAAGTGTCTGGAGTGTTAAAAAATCTTATTCAGCCGGGTGATATTGTTATTACTCAAGGTGCCGGCAATGTGGGCGCTTTAGCGGTGGGTTTGGCTGAAGAGTTTGAGCAATGGTCGGGAGGTATTTCTCATAATGTCTAAGACTATCGTTTTTGATCCTAAGTCGGTTGTTGAAAAAATAGGGCGCATAGCGGTGCTGTTTGGTGGCAATTCTGCAGAACGTGAAATTTCATTGCAAAGTGGTGCGGCAGCTATTGAAGCTTTGCAAAGCTTCGGTATTGATGTTGTGGCTATCGATACTCACGAAAATGCAGTTGAGCAATTGCAACGGCAGGAACTATCGGGTGCTTTTATCGCCTTGCATGGGGTTGGTGGGGAAGACGGTAAAATTCAAGGTCTTTTGGAGTTTTTGAAAATCCCGTATACCGGTAGTGGTGTATTGGCGTCTTCATTGTGCATGGATAAATTGCGTACAAAGCAGTTGTGGTCAGGCGTTAATTTACCTTCTGCGAAATATTTAGCGTTAGATGCGTCTACAAACTGGGCGCAAGCGTTAACTTTCTTGGGTGGTGAGGTAATGGTCAAACCCGCGCATGAAGGCTCTAGTATTGGGATGAGCCGCGTTAACACGGCAGAAGCACTTCAAAAAGCCTACCAGGAAGCTGCTCAATACGATACCAGCGTACTTGCGGAACAATTTATCGTTGGGGCTGAATATACGGTAGCCATATTGGATGGCGTCGCTTTGCCTCCTATTCGCCTGCAGGTTAATAGTGATTTTTATGATTTTAATGCAAAGTATTTGGCTGAAGATACACAGTATTTATGCCCTTGCGGTTTGGCAGCAGATAAAGAGACTGAATTAAAGCAATTGGCGATGGATGCATTTTCGGCTGTGGGTGCCTCAGGTTGGGGGCGTGTGGATGTTATGGCAAACGCTGCGGGCGGTTTTTATTTGCTTGAGGTGAATACGGTGCCGGGTTTAACGACTCACTCACTGGTTCCCATGGCGGCAAATGCGGCGAATATTGATTTTGAAACTTTGATTTTGCGTATTGCTGCGCAGGTATTGGTGAATTAGCCGGTGGCGAAAGCAAAGCAAAGTGGTGGTGCTAGCCGGCGACGCAGTCGCTCATCTAAGGTGGTCGAAAAAAGCAAGATGCCTTGGCGGCTTCTGTTTAATGCTGTTCTAGCGATTGCTGTAATAGTGGTGTTGGCTTGGAGTATTTATCGGTTGGAGCCGTTGGCCATAATTCAAGAGTACACCAATAAGCCTATCGCGCACGTTAGTGTTCAAGGTGATTTTAAATATGTATCGCAAGTCGATATTGAAGCCTTAGTGGCCACAAAGTTAACAGAAACTTTTTTAGAATTGGATATAGTGGCTTTAAAAAGTCACTTGGAAATACACCCTTGGATTGATCGTGCAATTGTGACTCGACAGTGGCCAGACACATTATTGATAAAAATTTCAGAGCAACAGCCAATTGCACGATGGAATTTGCATGATTTTTTAAATTTACGGGGTGAAATTGTTAATTTAGACAACAAAACCGAATTAAATCATCTACCTTTATTGAAAGCTGATGATAGATATGCAAAAAGAGTTATGCAGCAATATTTGTTAGTTGCGAAGTTGTTGGCGAATTATAAATTTGCACCTTTAGTGCTAGAGCTGGATAATACCCTAGCATGGACTTTGAAAATCTCGCCAGAAATAGAAATTAAGCTTGGAAGAGAAGAATCGCTCACGAAGTTACAACGGCTCATGGATGTGTTGACTACGGAGCTAAAAGATCAGGTGGCAAATATTAATGCTATCGATATGCGATACAAGCAGGGCTTTGCGATCAATTGGATAGAGTTACCTGAGGAGAGCAAGGCCGCTGCGACAGTTCATTAGTCGAAGCGTATTGAACGCTAAAAAGTGCGAGCCAGCATAAGGTGTCGCGAAACAACAAAAAGACCAGAGGCTTAAAAGCCAAATTGATTTATCGGGGCACAGGCAATGGCGCAGTCCAGTGGAAATAAAATGATCGTGGGTTTAGATATTGGAACGTCTAAAATTGTTGCGATCGTTGGGGAGTTATCGCCTGAAGGTGAATTGTCGGTAGTCGGCATTGGATCTCACCGCTCTAGCGGTTTAAAAAAGGGAGTTGTTGTCAATATTGATTCCACTGTGCAGTCAATTCAGCGTGCGGTGGAAGAGGCGGAGTTAATGGCGGGATGTCAAATACATTCTGTTTATGCTGGTATTGCCGGCAGCCATATTCGCAGTTTGAACTCTCACGGTATTGTTGCGATCAAAGATCGCGAAGTATTTTCTCAAGATATAGAGCGCGTTATCGATGCGGCGCAAGCGGTGGCTATTCCTGCGGACCAGAGAATTTTACACATATTGCCGCAAGAGTATCGGATTGATGATCAGGATGGTGTTAAAGAGCCTCTGGGTATGTCGGGGGTTCGCTTAGAAGCAAAGGTCCACCTTGTAACTTGCGCTGTGAATGCCGCGCAAAATATTGAGAAATGTATTCGCCGGTGCGGCTTAGAAGTTGACGATATTATTTTAGAGCAGTTGGCCTCAAGCTATGCCGTGTTGACTGAAGACGAAAAAGAGCTTGGTGTATGCATGGTGGATATTGGCGGCGGCACAACCGACATTGCCATCTTCACTGAAGGTTCTATTCGTCATACGGGTGTTATCCCTATTGCTGGGGATCAGGTTACCAATGATATCGCTATGGCGTTAAGAACACCCACGCAGCATGCTGAAGATATTAAAATTAAATATGCTTGCGCTTTGGCTAAATTAGCCGGCGCTGATGAGACAATAAAAGTCCCTAGTGTGGGCGAGCGTCCGCCTAGAGACCTTTCCCGGCAAGCATTAGCTGAAGTGGTCGAGCCTCGATATGAGGAGTTGTTTACTTTAGTATTGGCAGAATTAAGACGTAGTGGCTTTGAAGATATGCTACCCGCGGGCATTGTGCTAACGGGGGGGACGTCGAAGATGGAAGGCGTTGTAGAGCTAGCCGAAGAGATATTCCATATGCCGGTGCGTTTAGGTGCACCGCAAAATGTATCGGGCTTGCGAGATATTGTTAATAATCCCATTTATTCTACAGGCGTTGGCCTGCTGCACTATGGGCTGAAGCAGCAGGGGGGGCATGGCACAGAGTCATATGAGCCTTCCGATAGTACTTGGGGTCGAATAAAGAATTGGTTTCAGCGTAACTTATAGCCGTTGGCAGGCGCGTGAAGCACACGAATCAACGTTGTATGGCTTGTATTGCTATAGAGCGTAAATATTTTAAGCAGGGGAACAAAAGGGGAAAACCATGTTTGAGCTCGTAGATAACATTCCGCAAAACGCGGTAATTAAAGTTGTTGGTATTGGTGGTGGTGGCGGTAATGCTGTACGTCACATGATTGAGCAGCAAGTTGATGGCGTTGATTTTATTTGCGCCAACACTGATGCGCAGGCACTGAAAAATGTCAGCGCGCAGACGGTGCTGCAATTGGGTGGCCATTTAACAAAGGGGTTGGGCGCTGGCGCAAATCCGAATGTAGGCCGTGAAGCTGCGATGGAAGATCGTGAACGCATTGCAGAAACTCTGCAAGGTGCTGATATGGTCTTCATCACTGCAGGTATGGGCGGCGGCACTGGTACTGGTGCTGCACCAGTTGTTGCTGAGGTCGCGCGTGAGCTGGGTATACTCACTGTTGCCGTTGTAACGCGTCCATTCCCGTTTGAAGGTCGCAAGCGCATGGCGATTGCCGAAGAGGGTATTAAGCAGTTAAAGGATCGCGTTGATTCTTTGATTACTATTCCGAACGAAAAACTCTTAACGGTACTAGGTAAATCAACCAGTTTAATCGATGCCTTTAAAGCCGCTAATGATGTTTTGTTGGGTGCAGTACAGGGTATTGCCGACCTTATTATTCGCCCAGGCATGATCAACGTCGATTTCGCCGATGTTCGCACTGTAATGAGCGAAATGGGTATGGCGATGATGGGGAGTGGCTCGGGCAAGGGTGAGAACCGTGCACGTGAGGCTGCTGAAGCCGCAATTCGAAGCCCGTTGCTTGAGGATGTGAATCTTCATGGCGCGCGTGGGATCTTGGTTAATATTACAGCGGGTATGGATTTGTCTTTGGGTGAATTCAACGAAGTGGGTGATACGATTGAAGAGTTCGCCTCTGGTGATGCAACCGTTGTTGTGGGTACCGTTATTGACCCAGACATGGCTGATACTTTGAAAGTAACTGTTGTTGCTACGGGTTTGGGTGCTTTGCCGGCGCAAGAAGAAACTCCTGCAAAACCTGAAAAAGTTGTGGATAATACGCGTCACGCTGATGGCGGCTTAAATTATGCCGTTCTTGATAAGCCAACCGTTATGCGTAACCAAGGCTCTAATGCGGCACCAAAGCTTGATGAAAAAGCGCGTGATATGGAATATCTAGATATCCCAGCGTTTTTACGTCGCCAGGCAGACTAATCGCTGATAGGTTACTCTATCATTTGCGCGCAGTTTCCGGCTTATACGCCTGAGATATCGTTGCATGGATGCTGTTCCCCGCGTTATGCGGGCGTATGCTGACGCAAAAAGCACGTCAATTTTCGACGTGCTTTTTGCGTACACGGTTGATAAACACTGCGTTCAGGTTGAATTCAGTTGCCTGATGTTAATGTCAACAAACCATGCTAGCTAAGTACATATGCAATTTTTGCTGAAATTAGTGTACTCACTAGTCTGTAACAAAATTATGACATTCGATTGAATCCAACAGTTTTAATCGTTTACCTATATCTAGAGACATAAAGTAATGATCAAACAACGCACGCTCAAAAATGAGATACGCGCCACAGGTGTGGGGTTGCATACGGGGCAAAAGATTTATCTGACCTTGAGACCTGGCCCAATCGACGGCGGTATTGTTTTTCGGCGTGTAGACCTTAATCCTGTGGTTGAAATTCAGGCAAAAGCTGAAAATGTAGGTGATACAACGCTTTCTACTACATTGATGAAAGGCGATGTTCGTGTTTCGACAGTCGAGCATTTGTTATCGGCGATGGCTGGCTTGGGTATTGATAATGCTATTGTCGATGTCAGTGCTGACGAAGTCCCGATTATGGATGGCAGTGCAGGCCCGTTTGTATTCCTCATTCAGTCGGCAGGTATTCAAGAGCAGCCGGCGGCTAAGAAATTCATACGGATCAAAAAAGAAGTTACGGTGACCGATGGCGATAAAGTGGCTACATTAGCGCCATTTGACGGCTTTAAGGTTTCATTTACGATTGATTTTGACCACCCTGTTTTCAAGGGGCGTAAGCTCGACGCCGTGGTTGATTTCTCGAGCACCTCTTTCGTTAAAGAAATTTCTCGTGCGCGTACCTTTGGTTTTATGCATGAGATTGAATACCTTCGCTCTAAGGGCTTAGCAAAAGGTGGCAGCGTTGATAACGCCATTGTTGTTGATAAGTATCGCATCCTAAATGAAGATGGCTTGCGTTACGAAGATGAATTCGTAAAACATAAAATACTGGATGCCATTGGCGACCTTTATTTGCTGGGCAATACCTTGATTGGCGAATTTCGAGCCTATAAGTCAGGTCATGGTTTGAATAATCAGTCGCTGCGCGAACTTATTCGTCAGCCTGACGCTTGGGAAGTAGTTACATTTGAAGATGATGAAGAATCTCCGATTGCTTACCACAAGCCTTTAGCGGCGGCTTAATGGGTCATACTTTTCTTTATTTACGTGCGCCTTAGTGCTGCCCGTTAATAAAAAGCCAACTTTCGAATAGTTGGCTTTTTGCGTTTTATATGCCATATTCTGGCGCCGATTAAGCTATATAGCCAATTTGACTAGGTCTAGTTAAATTTTTGGTTAAACTTTAATCGAGGCGATGGTTTTTTGCCAGGCTGCTGTTTTGCCTTTGGTTGAATATAGCTATCGACATCATTCATTTTCAATGCGTGTAGGTGTTAATACACTACTCGTATTTTGGGTATCTAAAGACAAAGTCAGTGAAGATTATATTCATTAGCAAGCGCCATGGCGGCACAAAAACAATCACCTTAGGCTTTTGGTCAAAGACGTGTTTGTTCGCCTGTTTATTAGCATTACCCCTAGCGGCGGTGACGTTAATGGCGTTGCAGTGGAGTGTCAAAAGTGGCCATAGTTTATTGACTCAGGATGTCTCAAAAAACTGGGAGCAAACACTCTCCGCTCAGCAGTTGGATATCGAGAATACTCGCCATGAGGCACAGAGTAAGCTTGAAGCCTTAACCTTACGAGTGGCAGAGCTCCAAGCTCGCCTAGTTCGATTAGATGCTTTAGGTGAGCGCATGACTGTCGCTGCGAAACTTGAGCATGGAGAGTTTGATTTTAGTCAGCCACCAGCGTTAGGTGGCCCATCGGAAGAGCTTGATAACCACAATTTTGAAGTTACGACTTTCATGGATATGATCGACGATCTGGCTTTCAAGATTGAAGACAGGCAGCATCAGCTACAAACGCTTGAAGCTTTGATGGCTAATCAAAAAGTAGAAGAGTCTGTTTTTGTGGCGGGTCGGCCTATTACCAAAGGGTACTTGTCATCACGTTACGGGCGAAGAACAGACCCCTTCAGTGGTCGTATTGCTTGGCATGCCGGCGTTGATTTTGCCGGTAAAGATGGCAGTGAAATTGTTGCTGTTGCTGCTGGTGTAGTGACGTGGTCTGCAGACCGTTATGGCTATGGTAATTTAGTCGAAGTTAATCATGGTAATGGCTTTACGACACGCTATGCTCACTGCAAAGAAAACCTTGTTAAAGTAGGTGATGTGGTGAAAAAAGGGCAGCTTATTGCGCTTATGGGCTCAAGCGGCCGTTCCACTGGACCTCATGTCCATTTTGAAGTCTATAAGCATGGTCGCGCAGTCGACCCGGCGTCCTATATTCGGCGAGCTAGTCGCTGAACCTCTAGTTATTTACACTATCGTTCCCATATTACTGTCTCGGCTTACCTTGCCAACTCTCTTTTATCGCCTTACGGCAACACTATTAAGACACCGCTATGACTCTGAATATTTTTAAATTGTTATTTGGCTCTAAAAACGATCGCGAATTAAAGCGCATGCGCAAGCTCGTTAAAAAAGTTAATGCTTTAGATGAGTCTGTAAAGGCTTTAGATGACGACGCGTTAAAAGATAAGACGCAAGAGTTTCGTTCTCGCCATCAAAACGGTGAAACACTTGATGCGCTGCTACCCGAGGCTTTCGCGGTTTGTCGTGAGGCGAGCTCCCGTGTTATGGGAATGCGTCATTATGATGTGCAGCTCATTGGCGGTATTGCGCTACACGAAGGGCGCATTGCCGAGATGCGTACCGGTGAGGGTAAAACCCTTATGGCAACGCTTGCGGTTTACTTAAACGCTATTCCAGGTAATGGCTCGCACCTTGTAACGGTGAATGATTACTTGGCGCGTCGTGATGCTGAATGGATGCGGCCCCTATATGAAGCTTTAGGCTTAACCGTTGGCGTGATAGCGTCAATGCAGCCGCAGGATGAAAAGCGTGAAGCTTATAATTCTGATATTACTTATGGTACAAACAACGAGTTTTGTTTCGATT
>NZ_CEXWTU010000024.1:0-34423 GCF_982758155.1 Marinagarivorans sp.
CAGCAATGGGTGCGAGCACTACAGGTAAAGATTCTAACGATGGCACACGACTTTCAATATAGTGTTGCAAGCCAACCCAGCTGGCCAAAGTAATGCCCACCGCCGCAACTAAACTGACAACCATTCTTTTATGGCTGCGAGGTTTAATAGCATCAATAAATTCGCCCGCATTATTAAAGCCATTACCATTATCAAAACGTAAGGCTTTACGCAATGCTCGCATGTGCCGGTGATTAAAACCTAAAATATTTTCGACTCTAGCGCCTAATCGCTGGGCATCTAAGGCGGACAATGGCATACCCTGAGAGGTCGTGTAAGGGTGGCGCCCCGTTAACAACTGATAAGCAACGCATGCCAAAGCATACACATCGTCTTTTTCTGTGGTTGCCTGTCCCTTCAAACTGGCCACAGTGGCATAGTTGGGCGTTAAAGCAAAAGCCGTTAAGTCATCACTGGCCGAGGGTTCTTGCACTTGGTTAACCGCCCGTGCAATACCAAAATCTAGAATTTTTACATTATCATCCGTTTGCAAAAATACGTTAGCCGGCTTGATATCGGCATGAACAAAACCTTTTTGGTGTGCGTAGGCCAAACCTCGTGCTGCCAGCTCGATAACACGCATGGCTTTTGCGTGCGGCATTCGACCATGATCAGCCAAATAATCTTTAATGGTTTGCCCTTGCAGATACTCCATCGAAATAAAAGCCGTATCGCCGCAGCGATCAAAATCAAAGACGGTAACAATATTGGGATGGGATAACGTTTGCGCTTTTTTTGCTTCGCGCTGTAACGCTTGCAACGCACCAGGAATGGATTGGCAGTCTTCATTCAGTAGCTTTAAAGCAATATAAGGAGAGCTATCTTCCATTTCCTCTCGCAATAGATCTTTAGCGAGGTAAACATCCCCCATGCCACCGCTACCCAATGTTTTTATGAGCGAGAAACGCCCTCTTAACACGGTACCTTCAGGCTGAGAACGCAGCCGCTGTCGCTCTGCCGTTTTATCAATACGCGCTAAAAAACTGAGCTTCCCAGCATCGTGGCCAACAGCACTATGCTCAGAATCAACTTCATCATTCACAGCAGAGTCGACAGACTTGGGCACAGGAGATTTACCAGCACTAGCGGCAGAATTTGAAGCCTTAACAACAGAATCGACAACGGCTGTTAAAAGAGGGACCAATGGTTCTGTATTTTCAACCTGCAGCGGTGTAATGCTTTTTTTCTGTGAAATTTTAGCGGCATCAGGGCGACGTATTTGGGTATCTTCTTCGGCCTCAGCGAACGCAATTTCCTCTTCAGATTCGGCTATAGCCACATCATCATTCGAGTCTTTGTTTACAGCCTTGTTTAAGGGCATGGGCTGCAGCTCTCCGCGCAAAAGGGAAGCCGCTATTATTCATCATTTACTCGCGTTTTGGTAGGTTATTTAAGTCCAAAGTGCTAACACCGATCATGGCGCGCAATGTTTTAGAATGAAATTCGCGCCCATATAAAATAGCCATGGTAAACGCGACTGCCAGCATAAAAACCCAAATATTTAACAGCCAAGCCACTACTGCCAACGAAAAATAAAATGCACGTAACCCATAATTATAAGTGTGTCCCGCGCGATCAATAACCTTAGCCATATAACGCACATAATTCTGACCCGTTTCACCCATAACATCAGGGTCGGTACTTAACGGCGCCGCACCCAATAACACCGCGCAAAAGCCATATTGGCGCATAGCCCACGTAAAGGTGAAAAAAGCATATATGTGTATCATTAGCACAATAATCAATTTAAATTGGACACTCACTGAATCGGCAGGAATCGCAAAGGGGAGCTCCGGTAAAATGGCCTGCAGCTTATCTGCAGATGCTATACCGGTAAATAAACCCGCAATAATGAACAGCGACGTAGAGGCCAAAAAGCTCGCATTGCGCTCCAAGTTATTCAGTAATGAAGCATCGGCAATACGGTTGTCACGTTGTAACATTTGGGCCATCCACTGCTTGCGATATTGGTGCAAAACCGAAGCGATACAAAAGACATGTTTTGCGCGTTTACGCGCCAACATCGCATAGCCCAACCAACAAAATAGCAACCATGTGAGACCCAATAAATCTTGCCCATGGAGTACAATCCAAACATCAATACTCACGAAAAAACCTTATAGCAGTTGAATTCAAGCCACTATGGCCGGCACAATGGCGCCACACAAGCTTATTTAACGATACCCAATAACAATTTAGTGTAGCCAGTAACGGCGAAAACTCACCGGTTTTCACCTAAACTGCAGCGTATTTGATCAACGCACTGCTATATTTCATGCAGCAGCATCTACACCCATTGTTTTTAATGCCCTGAAAGCGAGACACTTAATGCCTAATGCGCAAACCGCAGCACACCCAGCCTTCCGCAAACTTCGTAGCCAACCGGTAGAATCACTGAACGTTGTTGTTGAAGAATACGAACACATACGCACTGGCGCTCAACATATTCACCTAGCTTCAAACAACCCTGAAAACGTATTTCTTGTTGCCTTGCGCACCGTGCCAGAAGACTCTACCGGCGTTGCCCACATTTTAGAGCATACCGCCCTATGCGGCAGCAAACGTTACCCTGTGCGCGACCCCTTTTTTATGATGACGCGCCGCTCGCTGAATACCTTTATGAACGCCTTTACCAGCTCGGACTGGACCGCCTACCCTTTCGCTAGCGTCAACCGAAAAGATTTTAACAACCTGCTGGATGTCTACCTCGACGCGGTATTCTTTTCTCGATTAGACCCTTTAGATTTTGCACAAGAGGGGCACCGCCTCGAGTTTGCCGAAGCCACCGACGCTAAGAGCGAACTCCAGTATAAAGGTGTTGTTTACAACGAAATGAAAGGCGCCATGAGCTCGGTTAACTCTCAACTCTGGCAAACGCTGACTAAATACTTATTCCCCACCAACACCTACCACAATAATAGCGGCGGCGAACCCAGCTGCATCCCAGACTTAAGCTACGAAGAACTCGTACAGTTTTACAAAACACACTACCACCCCAGCAATGCAATTTTCATGACCTTTGGCGACTTACCCGCCGCCGAACTACAGGCTAAATTTGAAGATCAAGCACTTAAAGAATTCGACAAGCTGGACGTTCAGATTGATGTGGCCAGTGAGAAACGTTACTTCTCACCCTTGCGCGTAGAAGAACACTACCCCCTTAATGAAGAAGACCTTAGCCACAAAACCCATATTGTAACTGGCTGGCTACTGGGCGAAAGCACCAACTTAGACGATGTACTCACTGCACACTTACTCAGCAGTGTACTGCTCGATAATAGTGCCTGCCCACTGATGCAAGTACTCGAAACATCAACACTTGGGCAAGCCCCAAGCCCACTATGCGGCCTGGACGATTCACAAAAAGAAGTGATTTTTGTCTGCGGCATTGCAGGCACAGAGCGCGAACACAGCGATGCCGTAGAAGCATTGTTACTCGATACCCTTCAAAAGGTCGTAGAAGACGGTATACCTCTCGAAGACTTAGAGGCTTCACTTCACCAACTTGAATTACAGCAACGCGAAGTGGGCGGCGATAGTTACCCTTACGGGCTGCAACTTATTCTTAACGGCTTAACCGCTGCCACTCATAGAGGTGACCCCGTCGCGCTTCTTAATATAGATAGTGCACTGGCTAAACTACGAGAAAAAATTAAAGATCCTGCTTTTATACCCACCGTTATTACCGAATGGCTGCTGAATAATAAACACCGCGTTACGCTAACGCTAAGTCCTGATGCCAATCTAAATGCCAGCAAAGAAGCCGCCGAGAAAGCGCAACTCGCTAAAATCAAAGCCTCATTAACGGCAGAGCAAAGCCAAGGCATTATCGATCAAGCCCAGGCACTGCTCGATCGCCAAGCGCAAATAGATGACGATAGCGTACTGCCCAAAGTCACCCTAGAAGATGTACCCGCATCAGAAGATATCGTAAGCCCCGCCTTTGAGAAAACACTCCCCAAGAGCCAATACTCTCTGTTTGGTTACAACGCAGGCACCAATGGCTTGGTTTACCAGCAAGTGGTTTGCGACATGCCGGCACTGGATGATGAGCTATTGGCTTACCTGCCTTTTTATACATCACTGCTAACAGAAGTTGGCATTGGCGGCCGCGGCTATCTCGATGTACAACGCTGGCAAGCGCAGGTTAGCGGAAGCCTCGGCGCATATTCAAGCTTAAGAGGCAGCGTCGACAACACACTTCAACTGAATAGCTTTGTTACTCTTTCGGGCAAGGCTTTGGGCAGCAATCAAGAAGCCCTTAGCGATCTTATGTTAGCCACAATGAATGACGCACGCTTTGATGAAACAGATCGAATTAAAGAACTTATTGCTCAAATGCGCAGCAGCCGAGAGCAAAGCGTAACCGGTAGCGGGCACGGCTTGGCCATGCAAGGCGCCAGCAAAGGTATTAGCCCTGGAGCGCAACTCAGCTTTAATCTAACGGGACTACAAGGTATTCGTCACCTTAAAGCACTGGACAAATCGTTAACCGAAAGCGCCGCACTCAACACCATGAGCGAGAAGCTATCGCAAATCCATAACGCCATTGGCAGTATGCCCAAGCGATTTATGATTGTGGCAGAAGAGCAGCCATTAACCGCTTACGGAGAACACTTTGCGAGCAAGTTTGACCAGATAGCCGCAGCCCAAGCGAAAGGCTTCGCCTCGACATTCAACCCACAAGAAACGCAAGAAGCCTGGCTAACCAACAGCCAAGTCAACTTTTGCGCTAAAGCCTACCCCACGGTAGCAACAGACCATCCGGATGCTGCCGCTTTGGTGGTTTTGGGTAATGTAATGCGAAATGGATTTTTACATCGCGCCATACGTGAACAAGGTGGCGCCTATGGCGGCGGAGCAGGACAAGACAGCAACAACGGCGCGTTCCGCTTCTATTCTTACCGCGATCCAAGGCTTGCCGAAACACTCAACGATTTCGATAAAGCCATTGACTGGTCACTCGAAACCAACCACAGCTGGCAATCAATAGAAGAAGCGATTTTGGGCGTTGTAAGTAGCCTCGATAAACCCGACTCGCCTGCTGGTGGTGCAAAACGCGACTTCCACGCTATGTTAAACGGCCGCACACCCGTAACTCGCCAACGCTTTAGGGAGCGCCTACTCGCCACAAAAGAAGATGATTTAAAGCGTGTAGCGCAAACTTACCTTAAAGAACAAACCGCACATACTTGTGTGATTACCGACAAGAACAAAGAAGACGACGTGAAAGCTATAGGCTTAACAACCGAATTCCTCTAGGCATAAGCGGGGATAAAACAATATTTTATCCCCCTGCCCGTCCTCTTCATGCCATTAAACATACCCTTACTGTCTAGCCCTTAACGTAAAATAAAGGTATCTATTCAGCAATGTACAAATAGGGCGGCAAACTGATAATTTTCTGAGCCGCTCAAGCCATCCATGGGCGCTATGCAAGCGTTCCTGACGCTTGAATGCCCAGAAAACAATCAATTCGCCTTTTAGGGGCGTCATCTCGACCCCACCTGAGTAGTTACAAAAAAAAGCCCCTGCTTATCAGCAAGGGCTTTTACGTTTTATACCGCCAATATTATTGTAGCGTGGCAACAAGTGAGTGATCGGACGGCACCGCCACAGCCTGCTCACGATAAAACAAATTCACAACCGCCTGCATCACTTCAACTTGCGCACCCGCCGTGTGATCATTACTTTTAAGTACATCAATCACAAATTGCTTGCGCGCATTCCAATTCAAATGCTCCTCTTCCTCTAGCAGCGCCTCAATAGGGCTACACGTAAAATCACGATCAACACAAGCAGCAAAAAATAGGTTCTCCACCCAGTTAGCGGTAAACCCCCAATGATCACAATAGAGGTTGTTACCTGCGCATAATATATTCAGCTCGTTACACACCTGGTCTGGATATTTCCCGTAAAGCCTAACAGCCTCTTTAACATCATCATCTAACTCGGGAGAAAACCGATCGCTCATAGGCTTAATCCAAGCTTGATAATGCCGGCCATTCGCCAACGACAAAGCAACTTCAACGGGGTAACTTGTAGAATTAAAATCAGGACAATTGATCGCTAAGAAATTAACCGCTGTAGACGATGATATTAAGCTCATAGGTCATACCCTTTTATTATTGTTCTCTATCAATATGTAGTTGAGGCTTGCAAACACTTCAAGCGCAGCGCCAATACCTTGGCTATTTTGTGATATGCCGCACAAGCTGTAGCAAAGTATGCATCAATACTCATCCCTGCTACAACAACACTCATACTAAAACATTAACTTTTAAGTCAATAAATCGACAATGTGTCGCAAAAAGCCGCTACAGCCCTAGCCTCCGTCAAAAAAGTGCATTTCAGCTGCGACAAAGCGCCACTTATCGTCGGTAAAGCGCCATTTTTTTGGTCTAGTGTTACATTAGTTCTAAGAATATTGTTTTTATAATCGGCCAAGAGCCTACAAGTGAATTAACAACACCTTTATAAAGCTAACGTTATTACGTCAACTTTTAGACATTACACTTACAAAGCTTTTAAAGAACAAACAGCCATAACAACCATAAACGTTTGGAGCACCGCTAAAATGCCGCTAACAGGCCACCAAAAAACAACAGGGTTTACGTTAATAGAGTTAATGATCGCGATTGCAATTATTGGTATTTTGGCGAGCATTGCGCTGCCTTCTTATCAGGCTTATGTGGCAAAAAGTAAATTAAGGGCTGCGCAGGCTGATGTTGTAGCTCTAACACTTGCTATTGAGAATGTTTATCAACGCACTCTGTCGTACCCACCGTTGGTTAATGCCGACTTAGATGCAATTAAGGCTGCCTTTACGAGCTGGGGGCCTTCATCTAAAGCGGCTGACTTTGTTTTCACTGTTAACTCAACAGCCACAACTTATGATATCTCTGCGGCGCCGCCTGCAGGAACATCCCTTGCCGGCTGCACATTGACAATGGATGAAGACAACATTAAGGCATTAGGAGCCGCAAATAGCTGTAAATACTCCAACGGTAATAATGAGTGGCTATAAGAATGAAAAACGGTTTTAGCTTAATCGAACTACTCATCACAATTGCCATTATTGCCTTTTTGGCCATGGTCGCATTACCGATGACAAGCGCTTGGATTGATGGGCCAGATGTTACACGCACACAAACTAACTTTACGCGTGCTTACAGCTTGGCGAAGAACATTGCCATTCGTGAGGGGGCAGCGGTAACTGTTGATGGTGCAACATCTGCGCTTTGTATAAAAACAGATGCCAACGGTCTTAGAAGCATCAGCGTCAGAAGCCAGTCTAATGCTATTGGTGATGCTGCTCGAACTGCCGCAGATTGCAGTGATGCAAAGGTGGGGCAGGAAGTATTTAACGCAAAGCTTCGTCCAGGAGTCACTATTAAATATGGCGATGCCCAAAGTGATTTTGCCTGCGCTTGCTTTACCAGTAACGGTTCAATTGCTCCTATTGATACAACCAATTGCACTGCGGTTGAAAGCTGCTTAGACCCCAGTACTGCAAAAAATGACCGATTTACTTTTACTAAAGGTGATATTAATGAAACTGCCACGCTTTTCTAAAAACGCAATCAACACGCGTCGCACTCAGCGCGGCGATTTTTTAATTGAATCTTTAATTGGTGTTTTGCTAATTGGGATTGTTGGGGTTGGAATTGCCCGCACCGCATCAAAAGTAACTGCGGCACAAACGATGACTCAGCAGCAGGCGCAAGTTATTACCAATCTCGAAGGGATAGCAAGCAGGGGGGTAAAGACTGAACTATGTAATCCGAGCGTAGCGTATGCAACAGTTGAAACAAGCAACATTTGTTCAAACATAGACGGGGCACTAGAACTAGTAACAACTGATGTGACCTTTACCGTTGATGGCATAGGAAGCAAAAGCTTCATTTCACGTAGGCCTTTAGCGCTAGCCGCAACAATAGCGATTGGCGATGAAAATGTATCCGTCAAGGTTGGCCAATGAATAACAGACCAACTTCAGCATATATAAGTATGGATTTCGCTATGCCCTTATCAACGCATAATTACATTTTAAGCGCCCGACACATCAGCGGCGCAACATTAATTGGACTGATGATTGGTCTACTAGTGTCTATGATCGGAATCCTTGGTAGCTTGTCCCTTTATAAAACATTGACGCAAACATCTGTAGATGCAACTTTCGATGCTAAAAATGACGGCAATGCTTCTCTTGTACTTTCGCAAATAGGCACGCTTGTGCAAAACACTGGCTTTGGGCTTCAGTCCATCGACTCCCCTCATTTAACCATCCCTACCCCCAGTCAAATTATTTGGCGTGAAGCCACTGATCTTCCAGCAACGGCAGTAAACGTAAAATGTAGCCGTATCGTAGAACAAATTGCTGTGGCCGCGAATGACGGCTCTGAAGATGTAGCCGTGGGTATAGAAGCAAAAAAAATTCTGCTGCAAACAATTACCAGGACCCAGAGCAATGCGTGCCACCCACAAACCGCACTATCTTTAATACCAGATGATGTATGGGAAGACGGAATACAAACTGTACTTAGCATCAATACATTAACGCGGCTAAATAGCACTTATAGCAAAACAGCAGCAACACAAACGCTTTTAAATGCCTCATTGGAAATAACCACTGCATGCTCGCCGTATGGCATGACACCAAATGATCACAGCACTATTCTTAATATCACTCACTTTAGTGCATCAGATACTAATAATGGCTCAGCTCCTTCTCTTAAGCATAGCGTCTGCTTAATAAACCCCTAGATAGGTAAATATAATGCTTTTAAAACCACTAAAAAAACAACAGGGTATAGCAACTGTACTTATCGTTTTGTTGGTAGGTGTTGCGCTATCGGCTTCAACTCTGGGTGTTATTTACACAGTAAAAACCACCCAAAATAAACAAGTCACCTCTCATGCAAAGACAAATGCGCAAAGCGCTGCCTGGGCATTAGCCGAAGCAGCTCGGTCATATTTGGAAGCGCTATCACCAGAAGAACGAACCCTTCTAATGCAAAAAATAGACGGTGGTCCCGTTGAAATTTCGCCAACCTTAGTAGCCGATTTGAATTATTTGAGTAAATCCACCATTACCTTTTCATCCTATTCGACAGTTGATTCCAAGCCTCAATTCGTCATTACCATTAAAGCCGTCGACACTCGATCTGCATCGGCATCTAGCCTTAATTTAGTATTTGAAATCACTCCTGGAACAGTAGCAAGAGAGTGCCCAGCCCCAGCCAAATCGCAACTTGCGGGAGATGTTGAAGGTGATAAGCTGGACTTGGACCTTCATGGGTCCCCTGATAAAAGTGTATTTACTGTGGATGGTTCGTGGGGATATCTGAGCGATGCGTCATCACTTGACGGCGTCAATAAATTCTTAGTTACCGGAAAAGTAAAACTTACGGGAACAGGAAACGGCAACCCAATAAATAAAATAAAAGCCAATAAGGGAATTAGCATTTTAGGCTCAGTGGATGCTGGACTTATAGAAACAGGAGGCGAAATCCTTGTTACCAACAATGCAAACATTGGCGAGATTCTGGCAATGGAAGATGTCAACTGGCAATCCTCAGGCGCCACATCAAAAATTCAAACCCACCAAACAGCTACAATAGATAACGGCACTCACGAACAAATAACTACTGGCGTTAAAGCTCAAATTAACAAAACAGGAGGATCCTCTACAGTAGGAGGTACAATCAATATCGGTAGTCTTGGCACTGTAGACTTTGCTACAACCAACTACACTTCGTTTGGCACAGTGCAAGCCATAGGCAATGTCACGTGTTCTACAACACGTGACATAGAGAAAATTACATCTGAAGGCACGATTGGTGATACCTGTAACACTCCCAACCGAAATGCCGGCACAGCAGTTTCAATAAGCCCTATCAGAGTATATGAACCTGTCGTCGTCGAGAACAGCACTATTGCCGACGCGGATGGGTACGATGCGCACTACAGCTTTAAATATGACAAAGATGCTCCAGAAGGAGAAAAACATAGAGTAACAATACAAAATATTAAAGGCCTCCTCGACGGCGATTATTTTTTATATGATAGAGTCGATGAAATTACTAAACAAATAACTAAAGTTGACCTCCTGCGTAGAGTCGGAGTCGAACCACAAGCCACTGATCCGTCGATATGTGTTACTGAAAATACTGAATTTGGCTGCATTCACTTTGTTCCCGCTATTTCTGTGGATACACAAGGGCTGGCAGCAGCTGAAGACAGGCCAACCGGCAAATGGATTGTCACCGGTATTCCATCAAAACTAGCCCCAGGAATAATGTACTTCGACCGCGACTTAGAGATAAACCATATCGAATACCGCATCAATGGGTTTTTATCGGCTGGAAATATTGGTGTTGAAACGTCTAATGAAAAAATGATCGTAGCGCTCAACGCTGCACCGAGTGAGGTACTGTGTGGAGGTAATGAAATTAAGATAGAAGGAGACGGAGAAAGCTTGGCGCTATCTCACACGGCAAATACTACTTGGTTTGATAATGGTACTGGCGCATACCCTTACCCTACAGACTTTTGCTTTGGAAGCCCACCTGCCAAACGTACGACCGTTGGCGAGGGTGAGAATGCAGTCCCAGCCACGCAACCGTTTATAGGACAGTTTGCACTGATGGCTGGGCAGCAAAACCCCGTGCCAGATGGCGAAGAAGACCTGGATGCCACCTATCAAGGGGGGGATATTTACTTAAGATCCATTCTTAATGTCTTTGGGCGCATTATTGCGGGAAATTCTTTAAAACTGATAACCAATACTAATTTGAAAGTATGGGGGACGGTTGGCTCCGAGGCGAGAAGAGAAGGTACATCAGATGCAAAGAATGCAATGAATGGCACAATTGTTATTTACCCCGACGCTGTCGATAAACTGGGCGAGGCTGGCAGTAACAACTGTACGCCATCAACTCGAAGATCAGGCAATACAGCGCTTTTATGGTCGAGGTACCTCTAAACGAGAGTCAACCATTTTCAGGATAATATAAAAATCACAAAAAAAGCCCGCATATGCGGGCTTTCAAGTTTTGAAACATTACAAAATCATTTGGTAATCAGTTTTCTTGCAATGACTGCATTCAAATCCAATTAACCTACTTCCGCTCTACGCTTCGTCTGGAACAGCCGCTTCAATCGTCTTTTTGAGCTCACCGCTCTCGCTCATTTCCATAATAATATCGCAACCGCCTACAAGTTCGCCGCCCGCCCATAACTGAGGAAAGGTTGGCCAATTGGCGTATTTTGGTAAATTTGCACGAATGTCCGGGTTAGAAAGAACATCAACGAAAGCAAAGCGCTTACCGCAAGCCATAACCGCCTGCGATGCCTTCTGCGAAAAACCACACTGCGGTGCGTCGGGTGAACCTTTCATGTACAAAATCACTGCATTATCAGTAATTTGCTGTTTAATCGTGTCCATAATGTCCATAGAAAACCTCGCTATATCTTAGTAAATTGCTCAAGTATTGCGGTGCATTTTAGGGGATCAGGCATTGCCATACAAGCCAAGGGACGAGGAAACAATATTTCATCCACCCATGCTTGATGTTGACACTCCAATAACCGGCCTCCCGGTGCAAGCTCTCTTCGGCTTATCTAGGGCTTCACGCGTTAACTCTACTGGGGCTAACGCGGGTATTGCAGTGGGAGCGTTACGACAAACTCGCTCCCTTTACCGTATTCACTCTGCACAACAATCTCGCCTTGTAACATTTTTACCAGCTCACCGACCAGTGCGAGGCCTAACCCTGTGCCGCTAATCCCTGCGTTTTGAGCTTCGTCTATTTGCGAGTACTGATTGAATAATTTATGTTTTTGGGCCTCAGGGATACCAACGCCGCTATCCGCAACACTGAGCACTAAAGACTCATTGCTACAGCGCACAGTTAAAGTGACGTGCCCTTGACGGGTATACTTAATGGCATTTGAGAGTAAATTGATAATGATTTGGCGTACTTTTTGGTTGTCGGATTCAAGCATCGCCACATCAGGTAACACCGATTCAAAAGCCAGTTTTTTTGCTAGCGCTAGTGATTCAATTTGCGGTAAGAAAGTGTGGCATAAGGCACTCAAATCGAACTCGGATACCTCCAGGGCCATAAAACCGGCTTCTATCTTTGAAATATCCAACGTGTCAGTGACCAGTTCATTCAACTGAAAACCTGCATTTTTTATCGATTGTAAATTTCTATACTCTCTTTCCGATAACTTCGATTGCGTGCGCGCCAATAGCAAATCGCTAAACCCCATAATGGCGTTTAGTGGGGTTCTCAGTTCATGTATCATTTTTGCGTAAAAATCGCGCCGGGCTATGCGCTTGGCCTCTTCAAGCTCTTCACGTACACGCTGCTGATGCGTTACATCAAAAGCAAAACCTATAATCGAGGGCTCCACACCCACCGCCGCTGAATTTAACGCAACAAAATGCCACTTAAAAAAACGCCCCTCAAGTGCAATAACCGTTGAATCTGCGTCCGATTTGGAGTCGGCTTCATTTGTATTATCGGCAGTTAGGCAAAGCCGGCATAACGCTTCGAGATCTTTAGGTAGAGCATCCGAATTGCCCTGCGCATCAAACCCAGCACCAACCATTAACGTTTGCATGGCAGTATTGGCGAATAGCATTTGTCCTTCTGTATCAAATTCAGCCATCGGCGCTGGGCTTAACTCTACAAACTGAGCAAATTTTTCGAACTCTGCACGATTATGAATAAGCGCGGTATTATCGACAAAACTCCAAGCCGTATATCCAGCATGCTCCCGGTTTAAAACCGTTGCCCTCACATCGACAGATAAATAACCGCCATCCTCAGTACACCAAAACACCGACTGCCATTGAGCATAATCTTGCGGCGCATTAAACGGACAATCCTCGATTGTGTGAGCGTGCCCTCTTGCCTGCACACAAAGTTTTTCATGAGCAGCGCCGCCTATGCACTCTCCAGTACCCCAACCTAGCACCTGCTCAGCCATAGGCGACAAACACACCAAAAGACCTGAGCTATCGACAATAATTAAAGGATCCGGCCAAATATCAAGCATGCCATCAAACATGGGCGGGATTGCTGTCATTACATTAAGGCTCCGTACACACAAGCAACGCAAATGGGTCCACTCGGCTATCGGATGGATCTAGTAAAGACTTAATCGCTCGCCCTTGCCCTGCCTCACAAATGAAGACTTCAATAGGGCTTTCTAGAACTTTTCCACTGCCGTCATAAATGATTTTTACGCGTGTCGTATGCACATGATGATCATGGTCAGTAACAATCCCTTTTTCTCCACTTTCCAGTAAAACAGCACTGGTAACGGGGTATACACCCATCATAGAAATAAATGCCGTCATGGCGCGCGTATCGTAGAGTCCTTTTTTCGTTTCTTTATAAAGCCCCTGCAAGGCATTACGGGGTAATAAACCTGGTTTATCTTGCAACTGATGAATGCGCTCATCATAGGTATCGGCGATGGCCAGTATTTGGCTTAATGGATGGATGTCGCTCCCTTTAAGGCCGTTTGGGTATCCGGTCCCATTATTACGTTCATGATGCTCTGCAATAATTCGTCCGGCCAGTTCAGGTAAGCTTGAGCTTTGCAGCATGTTTAATCCAATATCTACATGTTTTGTTATCAGCTGCGTTTCATTGGCCGTATATTTTGTACGTTTACCCATCAAGTTTAGCGGTAACTGCTGCCAACCGGCCTCATGCAAGAGAGCCGCCAAACCTAAAGCCTGAAGCTCATCAGAAGAATGCTTGAGCGAAAGCCCCATATTGAGCGCAACACAAAAGGTACTGAAGGCGTGATCGGCTAACTTTTGCGATTTACGGCTGAGGTGTACCAAGCTCATCAAGGCCTGATTATTTCGATTTAAGCTATCCAGCGTATCGGCAACTAAAGGCGCAACCACCTTTACGTCGATAGCTTTGTTCGCGTTAAGGGCCTCAAGCAAGCTGTTCGCCACCTGCTTAACCTGTGCCGCCACTTTTTGTGCCGCCACCATCTCGACAGAAACACTAGGGACGCGTGGCTCAATAGCCTTAACAGCAGGCACCTCGCTTTTTGGTGGCTCGCCCGTACTTGCAAGGAGAGGCTCTTGAGAGCCATCATCTCGGCTAACCCCTTCCGCATACTCAGGTAATGATTTAGATGGTAGCCCTCTGTCTGTATCAATCACTAGATTTTTAACGCCTGAACGACGCAGAGCATCAATATCTTTGAATGATTTGATTTTCCGAGAGTGCGTTAAAAAAGGGCTGTTTATCCAGGGGACATCAAGATCAACCACGAACATACCAACGGTCAGATGTTCTAGCGGGATAGATTGGCGGTGTAATTCACTCATGGGCAGACAACTCACAACATTATCTTGATAAGTATAGCTAGCCCAAATTTATAACCCGATAAAAACACCTACGTATTTGATCTTGATAAGCAATTTACTATGCCAAAATGAGGCAGTTAAAAGGATTCAAACCTCCTCATCAATATGGTCTATGCCACGTCGATCGTCGCCAGTTCGCATCTCGAATGCCCCCCGGTGACTGAATTTATTTTTACGGCGATCGGTTCTATTTCGGCGGTCTTTAGGTGCCGCATCGGGTTGTTTTAAACGGGCCGTGACCGGCTGCGCGCGATGCACCCGCAAAGGGCCTAATTGAGGTGCCCGCGGCTTTACAGGATCAAAAGGGATCATCGATGGACTCCTAGGCAAAGAATAAAGCATGCGATACCACCAGCTTAACGGCAGATAACATCACAACTTTATTGACTAAAAGCTTGAGAACCCCTAACAGCAGTAACTATGGCGCAAACCAATTGAGCTTTCCATGCAAAGACACGACAGAACCAATAATAAGTAATGTCGGCGCATGCACTTCGGTGTTTTTCACTAAAACGGGAAGAGATTCGAGATCACCGATATGGACGCGATGGTCCGGTGTAGTGCCGCGCTCAATCAATGCAGCCGGCGTTTTGGGGTCTTTGCCATTTTGGATAAGCTTTAGGCAAATATCCGGTAATGCAACCAAGCCCATATAAAACACCAACGTCTGATTTGCGCTAGCCATCTCATTGAATGGGAGGTCACTTGAGCCCTCTTTAAGGTGACCAGTAACGAACCGAACAGACTGCGCATGATCGCGGTGTGTTAAGGGAATCCCCGAATAAGCAGCGCAACCACTTGCTGCCGTAATCCCAGGCACCACCTGAAAAGGTACATTATTCTCGGCCAACAATTCAATTTCTTCGCCACCACGGCCAAAAATAAAAGGATCACCGCCCTTGAGCCGTAAAACTCTTTTGCCCTGCTTTGCCAGATCCACTAAAAGCTGATTAATGTCCTGTTGGGCAACCGCGTGGAGATCGCGCTTTTTACCCACATAAATGCGGTCAGCATCACGCCGAACAAGCTCTAAAATAGGCTGGCTAACAAGGCGGTCATAGAGGACTACTTCAGCCTGCTGCATAAGGCGCAACGCTTTGAAGGTTAGTAAATCAGGGTCGCCGGGGCCAGCACCAACAAGATAGACCTCACCTTGATGATCATCACCCGCCTGATCGATGGCCTGCTGCATCAACTGCTCGGCTTTCTCTAGATTGTTGGCAAAAACCTGCTCAGCCACGGGGCCTTGCAACGTCTTTTCCCAGAATCGACGACGCTGTTCGCCGTCGTTAAAACGCGCCTTAACGGCTCGCCAAGTTACCTAGCATGCCATAGCGGCTCGGGAATAGCGCCTCCAAACGTGACCGAACCATTCGCGCCAGCACGGGGGCCTCACCGCCACTGGTTACACCAATAAGTAAAGGGCTTCGATCGACAATGGCGGGCGTTATAATGCTACACAATTTGGGATCATCAACCACGTTTACAGGTAAACGAAGCTTATTGCAGGCTTGCGCAACTTGTGAATTCACCACATCGATATCGGTGGCTGAAATAACCAGTACAGCGCCATCAAGGTGTTCATCTCGATACAACTCGAGTAAACACTGCCCGCCTGAAGCGATAGCCAAATCCCGGAGTTCGGGCACGATAGACGGCGCCACTACACGTAGCTGCGCCCCAGCTTTATTCAGCAAACGCGCCTTACGCAAAGCAATAGCGCCACCGCCAACAATAAGACAGCACTTGCCTTGTAAGTCATGAAAAAAGGGGAAATAGCGCACTAAGCTTTAATCACCTCAAGGCCGGCCATATAGGGGCGTAAAACTTCGGGTACAACAATTGAGCCGTCGGCTTGTTGATAATTTTCCATTACGGCAAGTAATGTACGACCCACCGCCAAACCAGAGCCATTTAATGTATGAAGCAGTGCAGGCTTGCCCGTTTCAGAATTGCGGTAGCGGGCCTTCATTCGTCGCGATTGGAAATCGCGAAAGTTGCTACACGAGGAAATTTCACGGTATTTTTGCTGTGATGGCAACCAAACTTCTAAATCATAGGTTTTAGCCGCAGAGAAGCCCATATCACCGGCGCACAATGCCATTTTCTTATAGGCTAAACCGAGCTTTTGCAAAATCGCCTCAGCATGGCCAGTTAGCGTATCTAGAGTCGCGTCTGAATCTTCAGGTTTTACAAACTGTACCAATTCCACTTTTTCAAATTGGTGCTGGCGTATCATACCCCGTGTATCACGGCCATAACTGCCCGCTTCTGAACGAAAGCACGGCGTATGCGCGGTGTAGCGCAAAGGCAAAGCAGATTCTTCAATAATTTCGCCACGCATTAAGTTAGTCAGTGGCACTTCGGCGGTGGGTATTAAGTAAAATTCACGATCGTCGGTCAGTTTGAAGAGATCTTCCTCAAATTTAGGCAACTGCCCCGTACCGTACAAAGAATCACGATTAACCATATAAGGAACATACGCTTCTTCATAGCCATGCTCAATTGTATGAGTATTCAGCATAAATTGCGTTAAAGCCCGCTGCATTAACGCTAGCTTCCCTTTAAGTACAGAAAAGCGCGAACCCGTTAATTTACTTGCTGTATCGAAATCTAACATGCCGAGTTTTTCACCCAAATCAACATGATCCAAGGGCTCAAAATCAAATGAAGGCACTTCGCCAACAATCGATACCTCGACGTTATCTTCTTCTTTCAGGCCTGCAGGAACGTTTGCATCGGGCACATTCGGCACGCCTGCTAATAACAATTCAAGCTTAGATTGAAGCGCCGAAAGCTCTGTTTCGCTTTCGTGCAACTGCGCTTTCATGGTATCGACTGCGGCCAATAAAGGCGCAATATCTTGCCCTTGTGCCTTCGCCTTACCTATATTTTTAGCACTAGCGTTACGCTCTTGTTGTAACGACTCACAATGAACCTGAAGTTTTTTACGCTGCTCTTCCAGGGTTTGAATGGATGCCACATCCAAAGTGTAACCACGCGCAGCCAGCTGCGAAGCTAAGTGTTCAATATCATTGCGAAAAAGTTTAGGATCTAACATAACGGCCTTAATTAATTGGTCAAATAAAAGATGAAAAATACGCTAGCGCTACCCGGGCGGTGTATTACCCAGCCCAACGCACCGCAATACCCGCAACAGCAAAGCCAAACGCAATGGCGCACACGCAGGCCAAAACACTGACGGCAAGGTAAGCAATCGCTAATAAGTGCGCATTGTGCTGAAGCAGAAGCCAAGCCTCAAGTGCAAAGCTCGAAAAGGTGGTCATTGCCCCCAAAAAACCGGCCAATAGTAAAGGTTTTAGCGACAACGGAAGGTGCGCCTGCTGAATAAGATAAAAAAGCGCACCCATAATCGTGCAACCCAAAACATTTGCCGTAAAAGAAGCGACCGGCCACTGCCCAGGAACAAAAGGGAAAAATAGCGCAAGAGAATAGCGCACACAAGCGCCCAGTGCACCACCCACGGCAACACTCAAGAATTGAAGTAGCATTATTTCACCTTAGCCTTAATAGATTGCAGAGACTCTGGGGCGGCTGAGAGTGCCTGCCTATCGAGTTCGGCTAAGTGAGCAAGTTTCTCGCCAATTTTAATTTCTAAACCGCGCCCCACCGGCTGATAATACTGTCGCGCTTGCATTTCATCAGGGAAATAATGCTCACCTGCCGCATACGCTTGCTCTTCGCTGTGGGCATAACGATAATCTTTGCCCATATCGAGCTGCTTCATCAACTTGGTTGGAGCATTGCGTAGATGGTTAGGCACGTCGTAGCTTGGCTCGGCTTTTACATCGGCCATTACCGCTTTGTAGGCCATGTAAACGGCATTACTCTTGGGTGCGCATGCCAAATACACCACTGCCTGCGCAATAGCCAATTCGCCCTCGGGGCTACCCAGCCTCGACTGTACATCCCATGCGTTCAAAGACAATTGCAAACCGCGAGGGTCAGCATTGCCGATATCCTCGCTCGCCATACGCACCACACGCCGCGCCACGTACAATGGATCGCAGCCGCCATCCAACATCCTGGCCATCCAGTAGAGTGCGCCATCGGGATTAGAGCCTCGTACAGATTTATGCAGAGCGGATATTTGTTCATAAAAAACATCGCCGCCCTTATCAAAACGACGCACATCATGTGAGGCTACCGCCTCAATCGTATCGGCGGAGATTTCACTGCCGTCTTTGACTAGATCACCTGCAAGTTCAAGTAAGTTCAGTAGCCTGCGGCCGTCACCATCTGCGCACTGAATAAGGCGCTCACGGGCCTCGCGCTCTAAACCCAGCGCGCGCGCGCCCAAGCCTTTCTCTTTGTGAGCCAATGCATTGTCGGCGAGCAAGTTTAAATCCTGATTCGACAATGCCTTAAGTACATAAACACGGCAACGCGATAACAGCGCATTATTCACTTCAAAAGAGGGGTTTTCCGTTGTCGCGCCAACAAACACAACCGTTCCATCTTCAACATAGGGTAAAAACGCATCTTGCTGTGATTTGTTAAACCGATGGACCTCATCGACAAACAACACTGTTTTTTGGCCATGAGCGTTAAAACGATTTTTTGCATCCTCGGCCGCTGAGCGAATATCTTTAACGCCCGCAAGCACAGCAGACATACTTTGGAAATATCCGTCTACGAGCTCAGAAAACAATCGCGCGAGCGTTGTTTTACCTACCCCAGGCGGCCCCCAAAGAATCATCGAGTGCAAAGCACCTTGCCGCAAAGATTCACCCAAAGGTTTACCCTGATCAAGCAGGTGATTCTGCCCCACATACTCCTCTAGTGTTCGCGGACGCATCCTCGATGCCAGCGGTTGTGGCGCACTCTGACTAAACAAATCAGTCATTCATCAATATGTCCGTGCCTTCTGGTGGCATAAAAGTGAAAAGTTTATCATCCACTTTTAGATTAACCTTGGTATCGTCAAAGCGGATTCGCGTCACTTGCCCTAAGCGGTCGGTTAAGGTGGCAGCTTGTAAAATATCCCCCTTAAAATTAACCCCCAACTGTACAAATGGCGCATTCGCGGCATCAATAGGCATAAGCGTATAGCGCTCTACCCCACCTTCGATCAGCTGTAATACATGATAACGCGCGGCTAAGTCAGCAATGCCACCACTGAGTAAATTTGCCGGGTTATAAGGCATGGAGTCTTGCTTTGCGATTGTGACCTGCTCTAGGTCTGGATCATAAATCCAAACAGTTTCACCATTGCCCACTACGGTTTGCGGAAAAGGATCGTTACTTTCCCAATGATAAAACCCAGGGCGCTTGAAAGTGAAATCGCCTGCTGTCTCTTGTAACGTTTTACCGTCTTTTGATTCTAATGTTTGTGTAAATTGGCCACGTAGACTTTGCAGCGCACTTAAGCGTTGAACAATGGCTTCACGAGTAACTTCGGCGTTGCCATCAACCTTTTTTTCAATAATAACAGGCTTCGATGATGGCACTTTTTTCTCCTCAGCCAATGCGGCTGAAGGTAAATAGACAGCGCTTACAGCAAAGATGGCCGCCGCCAGTTTGAATTTCATATAAGTTTGCATAGCATTTCCGGTAAATCTATTAATGGATGGTTGCGCCCCACTCTACGCACCGCGCTTTAATCGAAGCTGAACAGCACGAACTAGCGTGGCGGTGGCGGCGCTAGCACTTCACGGCTGCCGTTATGGCCTGCAGCAGTAATAACACCCGACTCCTCCATTTGTTCAATTAAACGTGCTGCACGGTTATAGCCAATGCGCAATTTGCGCTGCACCGAGGAGATACTCGCTTTTCGGGTTTCAGTCACAAAAGCAACTGCTTCGTCATAGAGTGGGTCGGACTCACTATCACTACCGCTTTCGCCCTCTTCGCTAAAGCCAGGCACCATAACAGCGTCTGTAGCTTCACTAAATATTTCGTCAAGATAATCGGGCGCACCACGCTTTTTCCAATCGGCAACGACAGCATGCACCTCATGATCATCAACAAAAGCGCCGTGAACACGAATAGACAAGCTTGTGCCGGGTGGCAAATACAACATGTCTCCATGCCCAAGTAGCTGCTCTGCGCCCCCTTGATCCAAAATAGTGCGCGAATCGATTTTAGACGAAACCTGAAAAGCCATACGTGTAGGAACGTTAGCTTTAATCAAGCCCGTAATGACATCAACCGATGGCCTCTGAGTCGCTAAAACCATGTGAATGCCTGCCGCACGCGCTTTCTGTGCAATACGCGCGATTAGCTGCTCAACCTTTTTACCGACAATCATCATCATGTCAGCAAATTCATCAATAACCACCACAATAAACGGCAGTCGATCTAAATCTGGCGCCTCCTGAATACCAATCCCAGCCTCATCCGGCAGCCACAGAGGATCTTTTATTGGCTCGCCGGACTTGGCAGCATCCGAGACTTTTTTGTTGTAACCCGCCAGGTTTCGCACACCAAGCGCAGCCATTAATTTATACCGCCGCTCCATCTCCCCCACGCACCAGCGCAGGCCTGTGGCGGCGTCTTTCATATCGGTTATAACCGGAGCCAATAAATGCGGTATGCCTTCATAAACAGAAAGCTCCAACATTTTAGGATCGACCAACAGGAGTCGAACTTCCTCTGGGGTGGCTTTATAAAGAATACTCACCAACATGGAGTTAACCCCCACCGACTTACCCGAACCGGTGGTTCCCGCCACTAACAGGTGAGGCATCTTGGCTAAATCGGCAATTACCGGCTGCCCCGAAATGTCGTGTCCCAATGCAAAGGTTAGGGGTGAACGTGACTTTTCGTAAATATTTGAGGCAATAACCTCGGACAAGCGCACCATTTCACGCTCTTCGTTTGGGATCTCAATACCAACAACAGATTTGCCTTGAATAACCTCGACAACACGAACACTAATAACCGCCAATGAGCGTGCAATGTCTTTGGCTAAGTTAGTAATTTTGCTGGCTTTAACACCCGGTGCAGGCTGAATTTCAAATCGAGTAACCACAGGACCCGGCAAAACCTGCACAACTTCGGCCACCACACCAAAATCTTTAAGTTTCAGCTCTAGCAAGCGCGACATTGCCTCGAGCGATTCTTCCGAGAAGCCTTTTTTATCATTTTTTTGAACGGGTTCGAGCAGACCAATAGCGGGCATTGCGCCTTCAACCGGTGATTCAAACAAGACTTGCTGCTTTTCTTTTTCAATACGCGGACTTAGCTCAACTTTAGGCTTGGGCAAGCTGATAGTCGGCGCTTTGCGCTCTTGTATGTGCTTAACCTGCTTCTCGACGGCAACCTGTCGCTTTATTACAGTTTCTTTAACCGCCTTCCTTTCCATACGGCGAAAGCGGCGGCGCTCGAGATAGTCTCGGAAACGTCGAGACAACGACAAAATGCTCGCACCAATAGCATCCATTACCTTTAACCACGAGATATCAACAAAGATCGTCAGGCCAAAAAGAAACAAACTGACCAACATGAGGGATCCGCCAATCACCCCAAAAGCAGAGTCCACCGAATTAGCAATGGACACACCCAAAGCACCGCCCACTGACAACGGTAAAGACACTGACGCCTCACCTTGATAGTGCACCGCCATGCCCGTGGCCGACACCATCACTAGGCACAAACCTACAAATCGCAAACCTAAGACAATAGGATCGAAAGCATCGGATTGCCTATCGCGCATAACGCACCAACCTTGATAGGCCAACATCACGGGAAACAAATACGCCATATAACCAAACAAGGTAAAAGCCACATCCGCTAACCACGCACCTGCTGGGCCACCCGCATTGGCGACGCCGGTATTTGTGCCCGTATTCGACCAACCGGGATCAAAAGGATCAAAGGTAGCCAAAGCCAAGGTTAAAAATCCGCAGGTCGCTAATAGCGCAATCAACAACCCTTCTTTCAGAATAATCGACATCATGCTGCTACTTTTGGCTTGCACGGGCGGCGGTAGCGGCTCACGCTTACGCGCCCTCGACTTTCGAACGGGCTTATCGAAGGGTTCATTATCTTCGTTAACGGGGGTATCTATGTTGCTTTCACTCACAAAGTGCCTCGGCGTTGAATTGACGCAATTGAAATATTCTACTGGAATAAAAGCACAAACAAACCAAACTTTCCGCTAAGTTTTCAATCACACCATGAATGAACAACAATGAATGCATAATGAATTCATGGCGAAGGCGGTAATTTTCACTTAATATAGCCTCCCTTTTTGCAAGTATAATAAGGTAAAGTCTCAATATTGCCTTATATAACACTAATAACATTGAACCTATCAAACTGAAATTAGGATGTAGCTATGACTGACTCTCAGCACCGTCGCCTTATTATATTGGGCTCAGGCCCCGCTGGTTACACCGCAGCCATCTACGCGGCGCGCGCGAACCTAAATCCCTGCCTTATAACAGGCATGCAACAAGGCGGTCAGCTCACAACAACAACTGAAGTTGAAAACTGGCCCGGCGGCGCTCACGACCTACAAGGTCCCGACTTGATGGTCGAAATGCAACAGCACGCTGAACGCTTCGATACCGAAATGATTTATGACCACATCAGTGATGTCGACCTTAGCAGCCGTCCATTTAAGCTTACAGGTTCTGGCGAATACACCTGCGACGCGCTAATTATTTGCACGGGCGCATCTGCTCAGTATTTAGGCCTTCCCTCAGAAGAAGCCTTCCAAGGTAAAGGCGTAAGCGCTTGCGCCACTTGCGATGGTTTTTTCTATCGCGATCAAAAAGTGATTGTTGTGGGTGGCGGCAACACGGCTGTTGAAGAAGCTTTATATCTTTCCAATATCGCTAAAGAAGTGGTTCTGGTTCACCGCCGCGACTCATTGAAATCTGAAAAGATTTTACAAGACCGCCTCTTTGAAAAAGAAAAGAACGGTAATGTCACCATTATGTGGAACCATCAACTCGATGAAGTGCTCGGTGATGACTCTGGCGTTAATGGTGCTCGACTAAAGAACACACAAGATGGGTCAACTGTAAATGTTGACGTCAACGGTGTTTTTATTGCTATTGGCCACAAACCCAATACAGACATGTTCGAAGGCCAGCTGGAAATGCATAACGGCTACCTTGTGGTTAAAAGCGGGTTAGCAGGCAACGCTACGCAAACAAGTATAGAAGGCGTTTACGCAGCGGGCGATGTAGCCGACCATATTTATCGCCAAGCAATCACCTCTGCCGGCTCTGGCTGTATGGCCGCCTTAGATGCCGAGAAATTCCTCGACAGCTAGTCATCTCACTGTAATTTTATTGAGTCAAGAATGATACAGCCAGTGTGGTTGGGGGAAGACCCAACAAGCTTCCCCCCAACCTCACTGGCGCTTACAGACCCCAATGGCCTGCTGGCTGTAGGGGGCGACCTATCTCCCGCCCGCCTTATCGCCGCCTACTCCAAAGGCATATTCCCTTGGTTCAACGACGGCCAACCAATCCTATGGTGGTCCCCAGAGCCACGAATGGTTTTCACGCCTGGCGACATCCATCAAAGTAAAAGTCTCAAAAACTATGTTAAAAAAACACCCTGCTCCGTAACGCTTAATTGCGACTTCGAAGCCGTCATCGCCCACTGCAGGCAACCTAGGGCGCAGCAAGACGGCACTTGGATAACCGACGAAATGATGGAAGCCTACATCGAGCTTCATTATCAAGGCTTTGCCCACTCTGTTGAAACTCGCGCTGCCGACGGTCGCTTAATTGGCGGATTTTATGGCGTCGGCATTGGGGCCGTTTTTTTTGGCGAAAGCATGTTCAGCCTGCAAAGTAACGCATCGAAAATAGCAATCACCCAGTTTTCTCAGTGGGCACAAGAGAAGTGCTTTGCAATGATTGATTGTCAGGTCGAAAACCCGCACCTTCAAACACTGGGTGGCAACTTAATCTCACGCAGGGACTTCGAGTTGGTGCTAAAAGAGCACACCACAGCCAAAATGGATCACTTTAAAGATCTGTGGCAAACTCATACCGGAAGTACCATCTTTAGCAATGTAGATACATTTAATACAGCACAGGATTAAAAACACAGTGAGTGACCTTTCAGAACTCAAGCTGTTTACTACAGGTGAGCATGACTGCAGCTACCTCGAAGGGGAAAAAGCGACGACGCTATTTGTTGACCCTGCAGCCCCTATGGATGACTATTTATATAGCGCCTTATCCCAAATAGGGTTCAGGCGCAGTGGTGGCAACATCTATCGCCCTCACTGTCATGACTGTGCCGCCTGCGTTTCCATTAGGGTCCCCGTCCACAGCTTTGTTTTATCACGCACACAAAAACGCTGCTTAAAACTAAACCATGATTTAGACATTGAGGTGACACAAGAGCCCGACATGGACGAACATTATGCGCTGTATGAGCGTTATATTGATGTAAGGCACAGCGATGGCGACATGCACCCACCCAGCAGGCAGCAATATTTGGATTTTTTGAACAACCCTCTAGGCTGCACAAATTATATTGAGATGAGAAAAAAAGGGGAGCTGATTGGCTGCGCAGTCAGCGATACACTTGAAAATGGCCTATCCGCTATCTACACCTATTTTTGCCCAGATCAAACGGCGAGAAGCCTAGGGCGCTTTGCCATTCTGTATCAAATAAAGCGAGCAGAACAATTGGAGCTGCCCTACCTTTATTTAGGCTATTGGATAAAAAATTGCGAGAAAATGAATTACAAAAGCCAATATAAACCCCTGCAGCTTTTAGTTAACCAACAGTGGATTACGGTAAATCCCACAGACTAAACATAGAGTCGTGGGCATTAATCGGCATTAATGGACTGAAGATTTTTTGTGAGGGGCGTTATTTAAACTCTACAGGTAACTGAATATTTCGAAACAGAACACGCTGGCTCAACCGCAGAGCTGAGCCAGCACAAAAGAAAACTAAGGTAGCTCTTCTAATTCCTCGCCTTCCACTTCAACTTTAGGTGGCATCAAATCTTCCTGCGTTACTTTCATCGCCAGCAATATGGATGAGGCCACATAAATAGACGAATATGTTCCCACGCAGACACCGATAAGAAGAGCGGTGGCGAAGTTATGAATCATTTCACCACCCACAAAAAATAGCGCCAGTAACACTACGATAGTAGTGCCCGATGTCATTAATGTACGCCCTAGTGTTTGTGTGAGGGAGTAATTAATAATTTCCACTACAGACATGTCACGGACAATTCGAAAGTTTTCTCGCACCCGATCATAAACAACAATAGTATCGTTTAATGAGTACCCAATAACAGCCAATATAGCCGCGAGAACCGTAAGGTCAAAATCAAGCTGAAATAACGAGAAAATACCCAACACAATAATCACATCGTGAACTAGGGCAGCAACGGCGCCAATAGAGAATTTAAATTGAAAGCGTAAAGCCACGTAAACCATCACAACGGCTAGCGCGAACAACATACCTAAACCACCATCATCACGCAGCTCCTCGCCTATTTGCGGGCCAATAAAAGAAGCCTGTTTAACCATTACATCGCGATCACCTGCACTCAAAACTTGACTCACTTGCTGCGCAAGATTGGCCGCATCGCCTTGTATTCGTACCATTACATCGGTATCGGCGCCGTATGCAACAACAACTGCGCTGCTATAACCCGCCTCCACCAGCTGCGATCGAACTTCTTCAAGGTTGGGTGCCTCGGCATACTCTAGCTCAATAGAGGTACCTCCAGTGAAATCCAAACCTAAGCTCAAACCATTAACAAACAACGAACCAATGGATAAAACAATTAGCACCAATGACGCTAATGCTGTAACGCGGCCATAGGCCATAAAACTTATAACTTTACTATCGCTCATATGTGACTCCGAATCTGAGGGCGTTATATCGACACTTTGGTGATTTGGCGGCCGCCGTAAATAAGATTTACAACAGCGCGAGTCACAACAATGGCAGTAAACATTGAGGTTAAAATACCGATTGATAAAGTCACGGCAAAACCTTTAATAGGACCAGAGCCAATACCAAATAGAATTAGCGCTACAATTAGTGTTGTAATGTTGGCATCAAGAATGGTGGTAAATGCGCGATCGAAGCCGGCGTTAATAGCACTTTGAGGTGGCATCCCCGCTTTCAGTTCCTCTTTAATTCTTGAGAAAATAAGCACATTGGCATCTACCGCCATACCTACAGTCAAAACGATCCCAGCCAAACCCGGCAACGTTAATGTAGCAAAAGGGCTCATAATTGCCGCTATAAGCGCGACGTTAAATGCAAGCGCCACATTGGCCGCTATACCGAAAACACGGTAATAAAAAAGCATAATAATAACGACTAAAATCATCCCTAATTTTATCGACTTAACGCCTAGCTCAATATTTTCAGCACCTAATGAGGGCCCAATTGTTCGCTCCTCAACAAATACCATCGGGGCAGCCAAAGCTCCTGCACGCAGCAATAAAGCAAGCTCACCAGCCTCACCTTCACTTAGGCCAGTTGTTCTAAACTCACGACCCAAAGCACTTTGCACCGTTGCCAAGCTAATAATATTCTTAACCGGTATTTGCTCTACAACTTGACGCTCTGTCCCATCAGCTTCAGTCACAAAGCGCGAGCGCGGGCGATACTCAATAAATAGCACACCCAAGCGACGACCAACATTATTGCGTGTTGCACGATGCATAGCATCACCGCCGTCAGCATCTAGCGAAATATTCACTTGTGGCTGACCGGTTTCTTGGTCAAACCCACGTCTCGCATTCGTTACACTCTCGCCAGTAATAATCGGCCTACGCTCGAGGTAAGAACCGCCCGTTCTAGCTTGCACATCTTCTTGGCGATGATTGTATTTTTGGCGCTGACTAAAGCCCGCATCAGGACTGGCTTCTAAGCGGAATTCCAAATTTGCTGTTTTGCCAATCACTTTTTTGGCTCTGGCCGTGTCTTGTACCCCAGGCAATTCAACAATAATACGATTGCGCCCCAAACGCTGCACAAGCGGCTCAGCGACGCCCAACTCATTCACACGATTACGTAATGTTGTTAAGTTTTGAGTAACCGCATGATCTTCAATTTCACGAATAGACTCTTCCGTAAGCTTTGCGGTGATAATAAAAGAGCCACCCTCATTCAAGGATTTACGCTGCATTTGCGGCAGCTCTTCTTTAATAATGTCAGACAGCTGTAATTGAGAGGCCTCATCAGGTGCAGTTACCACTAAAGCGCCCTTTTCTATTGCCGTCTGAATATTGAAAATACGGGCTTTACGCACCGCTTTTTTAATCACCTCTTCACTGTCTTCAAGGCGGTCATTTACCGCTTTGGGGGTGTCCACCTCTAAAACAAAATGTACGCCGCCGGCCAAATCAAGCCCTAAATTCATTGGGCTAGCGCCCATATCACGCAGCCACTGCGGTGTGGTTTGCGCACTGTTTAAGGCCACAATGTACTTATCGCCCTCACCTTTTCGTGCATTTTTGCGATTAATCGCATCCTCAATAGCGCGCTGGGCACGTAATTGGTCTTCTTGTGCAACAAGTCGAATAAGAGCGGAGCCATTATCCTCAAGCACAGCGCTTTTATATTCAACGCCCTCCGCTTTTAGCGATGCCTCCACCTGTTTAAGTACCTTTTCATCAACTTGAAGGTCGATAGAGTAGCCACTTATCTGCACTGCAGGATCTGGTGCATACAAATTTGGTAACGCGTAAACGATGCCAAGCCCTAGAACAACAAGGAGAAGCAAATATTTCCATAACGGATAACGGTTCATGAGAGAGTCCAATGTATTAAATTCTTAAGCTGGCTTGCGCTGACTTGCAATAATCGGTTAGCCATAAATAGGCGCGTGATTATAACCACTTGGCGTTGAATGTGTTGTTTATGGGGGGTAAAGTCGAGAGTTCAAGCCAAAGCTCCCCCATTGCGTCACAGATTATGCTTGCCCATCGATTTCAGTTGCACCAAAAACAGGAACTTCGCGGCCTAGTCTTGCATAAAACTCCACCACAAAAACCTCCAGAGCATTGCGCGAAATAGCATCACGCAAATCGCTCATCAATTTTTGATAAAAGCGCAGATTATGTATGGTATTCAGTTGCGCGCCCAGTATTTCGCCGCACTTATCGAGGTGATGCAAATAACTACGACTAAAGTTTTTACAGGTATAACAATCGCACTCAGAATCTAGCGGGGCCGTATCATGGCGATGTTTTGCATTGCGAATTTTAATAACGCCATCGTGAGCAAACAAATGGCCATTGCGTGCATTACGGGTCGGCATAACGCAGTCAAACATATCGATGCCACGACGAACAGCTTCTACAATGTCTTCCGGCTTACCGACACCCATTAAATAACGCGGTTTTTGCTTAGGCATAACGGGACCTAAGCTATCCAGAACCCGAACCATATCTTCTTTTGGCTCGCCAACACTCAAACCACCAATCGCGTAACCATCAAAACCGATATCCTCTAAGCCGGATAAAGATTCAGAGCGCAAATGCTCGTACATACCACCCTGAACAATACCGAACAGCGCACTCGGATTATCACCATGCGCTAACTTACTGCGCTTAGCCCACCGTAAAGACAAGGCCATTGAGTCGCGCGCTTCTTTTTCTGTTGCAGGGTAAGGTGTACACTCATCAAAAATCATCACAATATCACTGCCCAGATCGCGCTGTACTTGCATCGCAATTTCAGGGTTGAGCGCTACTTTACTGCCATCAATCGGCGATTTGAAAATAACACCCTCTTCAGTAATTTTGCGCATGGCACCTAAACTAAAAACCTGAAAGCCGCCAGAATCAGTCAGTATTGGCTTCTCCCATTGCATAAAATCATGCAAATCACCGTGCGCTTTGATGACTTCTGTGCCGGGGCGCAACATCAAGTGAAAAGTATTCCCTAGAAGAATGTGCGCCCCGGTAGCTTCAATATCGGCAGGCGTCATGCCTTTCACTGTCCCGTAAGTACCCACCGGCATAAAAGCTGGCGTCTCGACAACACCTCGCGGAAATTTAAGTCGGCCGCGGCGCGCACGCGCATTGTGCTCGGGCAACTCACTGGTTTCATCAAGTTCAAACTGCATAAAAGACATTAACAAGGCCCCTGTTCTTTGGCGTTGGGGTTTTTAGTGATGAACATGGCATCACCATAACTGAAAAAACGATACTGCTGCGCAACGGCATGCCGGTAGGCTTCTTTAATAAAATTGTAGCCAGCAAATGCTGAAATCAGCATCAACAATGTCGATTCGGGTAAATGGAAATTAGTAACTAAGGCATCAATGGTTCGAAATGGGTAGCCGGGATAAATAAAAATATTGGTATCGCCACTAAAAGGGCTGATTTCTCCGCTTTGCGAGGCCGTCTCCAAACAACGCACACTCGTAGTTCCAACCGCAATCACTCGACCACCACGCGCTTTAGTTTCGCGCACAGCCTCACATGTCGCCTCATCAACCACCATATATTCTGCGTGCATGTGATGCTCTTCAATATTGCTCACTCGCACAGGCTGAAATGTTCCAGCACCAACATGCAGCGTTACAAAAGCAATATCAATCCCTTTATCTTTGACTGCTTTAAGGAATGCCTCATCGAAATGCAAGCCAGCTGTAGGCGCGGCCACAGCCCCTTTATGCGCGTTGTACACCGTTTGGTAGCGCTCTTTATCTTCCTCAACATCAGCACGATCAATGTAAGGCGGTAACGGCATATGCCCTATCCGCTCAAGTACTGATATCGCCGGATCATTAACGGGGAAATCTACAACGAATAAATCTCCATCACGCCCCGCCACCGTCACATCAACCTGGTCACCATTATCGCCGACTAAAGTCAGCACAGCGCCAGCTTTAGGAGATTTACTCGAGCGGATATGAGCAACCACACGTGTTTCACTCAGCACTCGCTCAACAAGGATTTCAATTTTACCCCCCGTTGATTTTGCACCAAATACCCGAGCAGGAATCACGCGGGTATTATTAAAAACCATTAAGTCTCCTGGCTGCAATGCACCTAACAAGTCGGGAAAGTGCAAATCATCAAGCTGCCCGGTCGGCCCATCAAGCGATAAAAGCCGGCTGCCAGTGCGCTCAGCAGCCGGCGTTTTGGCAATCAAATGTTCGGGCAGGTCGTAATCAAAATCAGAAAGTTGCATAAATCAGAACGTCAAAATAGTCAGTGCCGCACACTGCGGATATGGCACGCTTAAAAATGGAGCGCAAGGGTAGCTGAAAACGCAAGCTGTAGCCAGCGGCGTAGCTCTGATATAATCATTCAATTGCAACCCTGAGCGGCAAAGCATGGCGAACCAAGCACCGATTCAACCCGTATTATTGTGCTCCCAAAATAGCCTGCCAAGCACCGCAGATGTTCAACCTTATCGCCGCAACCGAATTCAATACATGAGCACTCCTCACGACACACAAAGTAGCCCCCGATCATTAGTGCCGCTTATCTATGTCATCAACCTGCCAGAGGCCGAACACCGCCGCAAACACGTCGAGAATCTCCTGAGCAACGCATCACTGGACTACACGATTATTGCCGGCATCAAAGGTAGCGACCTATCTCAAGATGAAATATCTCAATGCTATGACAAAGGCGCGAATGCTAGACATTACCGTCGAGCACTCTCTATTGGTGAAATCGGGTGCTATTTAAGCCACCGACGATGCTGGGAACAATTACTAAGCAGCGAGCACAGCTGGGCTGTAATTCTGGAAGATGATATTGAAATTAAGGGCGATTTTTCCACTTTAATAAACTTAATACCTTCAAAGGTAAACGCTGACATTATAAAGCTCAGCGACGACAGCAACTGCAAGGTCATTGACAGCAAAGCGCTTGCGCCGTCATTTGAATGGGTTAACTACAAGCGAATCCCCAACTGCGCTAACGGCTATATTATCACCCGACAAGGTGCTAAAAAATTACTCGCCAAAACTAAAGTTTATCGACCTGTCGACATTGACATGCAATTTTTTAAAGAGCTCGACCTCAAGGTCTGCGGCATTAGACCTTATTGCATCTGGCCTGCGATATTTGAAAGCCATATCGACGCGCAAGGTAAAGGGGGGTCCCGAAAAACTTTTACTTGGCCTTGGCGTAATTGGCGATACCGGCTAGAACTCTTTTGGCTACGCACAAAACTATCCATGAATATTGAGACAGTAGATCAATGAGTAACACTATTGGTATTGCCGGCGCTGGCTTTTCCGGCGCCGTAATCGCTAGAGAATTGGCCGAAGCAGGCTACAATATTGAAGTCCACGAAAGCCGCAACCATACTGCCGGCAATTGCTTTACCGAACGCGACCCAGAAACAGGCGTGATGATCCACAAATATGGCCCGCATATCTTTCATACCGATAAAGGTCATGTGTGGGAATATCTAAAACAGCACACGGAATTTATGCCTTATACCAATCGCGTCAAAGCAACGACTGGCGGCAAGGTATATTCCCTTCCTATCAACCTTTTAACGATCAATCAGCTGTTTGAGCAAACACTGTCGCCCAAGGAAGCTGAAATTTTCATTGCAGAACAAGCCAATCAAGACATCCAAGAAGCAACGACATTCGAAGAGCAAGCACTCAAGTTTGTAGGGCCAACACTGTACGAAGCTTTTTTTAAGCATTACACCATTAAACAGTGGGGAGTTTCTCCGGTTAGCTTACCCGCCAGCATATTAAAACGACTCCCGGTACGCTTTAACTACGACGACAATTACTTCAGCCATCCCTATCAAGGGATGCCAAAGCACGGCTATACGCCCATCGTTGAATCACTGTTAAATCATTCGAACATTACCGTTCATTTGAATAGTTGCATTACCAAAAGCGACATTAAAAGGTTCGATCATGTTTTCTATGCGGGCCCACTCGACGGATACTTTGATTTCGTCTTAGGCCGACTCGGGTATCGCACACTTGATTTCAAAGAATTTCGCACCGAAGGTGACGCTCAAGGCTGCGCCGTTATGAATTACTGTGACGACAGCAAACCTTTTACGCGCATTACCGAACACAAACACTTCTCCCCATGGGAAGAACACGAAAACACGGTATGTTACGAAGAATATTCGCGCGACGCGGAACCTGAAGATCCACCCTATTACCCGATCCGTTTAATGGGCGAAAAAACTTTGCTTACCGAATACGTCAATCTTGCCAATAACGAGAGCGGAATTACCTTTGTTGGCCGTCTAGGTACTTATCGCTACCTCGATATGGATATTACCATCGACGAAGCCCTACAAACGGCCAAGCAATTTTTGGCCACACATAAAAACCAACAGACGATGCCTAGTTTTTGCATTTCACCGGTTTAAGCGTTTAACTTTTTAAGGTTTATAAATGGACAAGCGTTTTTTAGTTGTCGCACGCGTAGGCGATAATTCGCTCCACTCCGAATGGTTAAAAGGGGCATCGCCAAATTTTGATCTTTTTTTGAGCTATTTTGGAGATCACGCCGAAAAATATAAAGAGCAAGCCGACTTTTACGAGCAACAAAAAGGCGGTAAATGGCCTAAAATTGGCGAAATCGTAGAGCAATACTGGGAGCTAATAAGCACCTATGATGCCGTTTGGTTCCCTGACGATGATTTACTGGCAAGCTCGGCAACCATCAACCAAATGTTCTCATTGTTTAACGGGCATCAACTGTCACTGGCCCAACCAGCGCTTAGCTTACAATCTTTCTACACATTCCCCGCACTCTTGCAAAAACCCAACTATCACCTGCGCTATGTTAATTTTGTCGAAGTGATGGCACCCATTATCAGCCGCGACGCACTTGCTCAATTAAAACATACCTTTGCTCAGAGCCCATCTGGATGGGGCCTAGACAGCCTATGGCCTAAATTAATCGACAATAGCACTCTCGATAAAATTGCCATTATTGACGAAACGCCGATTACCCATACTCGACCTGTTGGCGGTGAGCTCTATAAAAAAAATCCCGAGCTATCGCCGAAGAACGACGTGGCCGCTCTTGCCAAAACCTACAGCAAACTCAACATTCAGCGGCGCGCTTACGAAAACCGCTTTAGGGTCTACCACTATTTAGCGAAATCAGGCAGTAATGGAGGTACCCTTGCATTATTCCGAGGAAAGTGGCAAAAAATGGGGTCGCAAATACGTGCAAAATTCTGCCGCCGCTACCAACCATAATTAATTGGCTTAATACTTTTCGGGAATTGATCATGTCACTGAATGCGCACTACTTATCCAGCCTTAAGCGCCATCAACACGTTTTTGAAACACTTGATAAACACGCGGATGAATTAGTCCAGCTCTATCAACAATGCTCAAACTCGATAAACAACGGCGGGAAATTAATTTTCTGCGGCAACGGGGGCAGCGCAGCAGATAGCCAACATCTTGCCGCTGAATTTATGGTCCGCTACAAAGCCGAACGTGCCCCGATCCGCGCAATTGCATTAACCACCGACACCTCAATACTCACCGCGCACAGCAATGACTATAGTTTTGATAGTGTTTTTGCTCGACAAGTACAAGGCCTTGCAGACCCAAAGGATGTAGTCATTGGACTCAGCACCTCAGGGAATAGTCCCAATATTAATCTGGCTCTAGCCGCAGCCAATACCATTGGCGCCTACAGCGTTGCATTTACTGGTCGCGATGGTGGCGAAGTCAAAAACATCGCTAAACAAAGTATTATTATCAATTGCGAAGAAACCGCACGCATACAAGAAGCCCACTTATTTATTGGGCACTGGCTATGTGAAGCCTTCGACTACGCTCTAGAACAGCAAACTTAAACTCAGCGACGAGGAAACAATATTTCATCCACCAACACTTGATTCCGGCCCCCTTACCTTTGCGACTAAAAGTATACAAATGCACTTTTTACACTGCGACAAGAAAGCCGAGACCCTAGGTAAATTGGATAAATTATGTAACTATTCAGATGGGGTCGAAATAATGCCCACCAAAAGGCGAATTGATTATTTTCTGGGCATTCAAGCGTCAGGAACGCTTGCATA